>CAKQDL010000001.1 GCA_934229395.1 uncultured Peptococcaceae bacterium
CTGGACTTTGAGACCGGCGAGACCGTCTTTACGATGGATGTTTCCAACAAGTTTGGCTACAACAATATGGCCATCGGAATGTACGCCGGAAACAGCGGCAACGCACTCTACTGTCCGACAGGCTATCGGGAGCTGCTGCGCTTGCAGGATCGCTTTGTGTATCTGCCGGAGATGCCGTATCGTGCGGTGGACTTAGACAAGGCGGCAAGAAATATCCTTTCCCAGGAGCAGTTTGAGCTGGACGGCGGCGAAGGTGCGGTTGCAAGCTGGTGTAATACCGCAACCATTCGCAACGTGCATCCCAACACCACGGTAGCCTTCCGCATGAACAATCTGTCCGGCAGCGCCTCCGACCTGAGCCTCTACGCCTACGGCACGGACGGCAAGCTGACGAAGGTCGCTTCTAAGCTGTGGAAAATCACGGACGAGACCGGAGAGGCCGTGCCGGAGCTCACCGAAGGAACCCTCTATGAAGTGCGTCTCACTGTGGCCGACGGTGGTGAACTCGACTTGAGTGAAGCGGAAAAGGAGATCAGGTTCTCCTGGGTGCTGGGAAAATAAATCATTTCAGGATCCGGCGCTCAAAACGCCGGATCCTTCATTTTTTTAGATTTATGGCAGTATATTTAAGCCTGACCCATCGTATTGCTGCGGCCAAGCCTTGATACTCTCCACAATATCCAGATATGTCCTCCATAATTCGTGATATAAAGGCGAAAATCCCGTCTGACTTCCTGTTAGAAATCAGATGGGATTTGCTCGTATGCACCCCGGATACCGTCAGCTAACAGTTGATAAGTGCGTTGGTTTCTTATCACGGTTAAGCCAAGGGGAAGGTGGGTTTTCTGGAGCAGGGCGGAAGAAAACTCGGATGAGGATGTGTTTTTACCGCACTTTACAGATAAATCGATCATTCGTGCTCCGCTCATACCCCTCATCCGTCGGCTACGCCGCCACCTTCTCCCCAAGTGGAGAAGGCTCTTGCTATTCTCCGAAACTTTCTATTCACGTAAATGTTTTAGGTTTATCGACAAGCTGAAGTGCTTTATGGCGCTTTTTTATTGTTGCTGGTTGCGGGCGGTCTGTTTATTGACAACGCTAGGGCTTTCAATTATTATCAATATTAAATATGCCTAGCGGAAATAAGGAAAAGGAGGATGCAGAGGTGGAGAAGAAAAAACGAAAACGTGGGATGTATTATTTATCAAACTCGTTTTTTTTGACAGCTGTTTTGCTGTTGCTCCAAGTGTTTGTTTGGGGTGGCTTGTATTTTATAACAGGTCTTCATTTTGACCACGTAACAGGTTTAATCATTGAAGGAATCTTGCTTTTGGTCAATTTGTCGATGATTGGCTATGTTATTTTGTGGTGTCCAACAAATGCCTACCAGATATCGTGGCTCATTCTGTTGGTTTTGGCACCAGCCTTGGCTTTGGTGATGTATGTGATTTTGCGCCTTGTGCCGGGAACGGCACATTTAACGGCAAAAATCAACGAAAGGGCACTGTCGACCAATTTGCATTTGACAGAATTAGAGGGGCCTTTTCAAGATTTGTCGATGATGAACAACAAGTATGTGGGCGTTTTTAGATATTTGGAGAATGCTTGCCGTTTCCCAGCCTATTATGGCAAGGATACAACCTATTACGATACAGGTGAGGACGCCATTGATGGCCTTTGCGAAGCCTTAGAAGAGGCAGAGGACTTTATTTTTATGGAGTATTTTATTGTCAGCGAAGGTCAGGTTATGGATCGCGTTTTGGATATTTTGGAGCGCAAATCTAGAGAGGGCGTGGAAGTGCGCTTTTTGTATGATGGATTATGCGCACTAAAGCTGCCAAAGAATTATCACAAGGAAATCCAGGCGCGTGGTATCAACTGTCACGTATTTTCGCCAATTAAGCCGCTTTTATCCAGCTATCAAAACAGCCGCGACCACAGAAAAATAGCTGTTATCGATGGCAAGGTTGGCTTTACAGGTGGTTTTAATTTGGCAGATGAATACGCTAATCTGATTGTACGATTCGGACATTGGAAGGACGCTGGGATTCGCATTACGGGTAGTGGGGTTCAGTCCCTTACAGCCATGTTTTTGCAGGTATGGTCGGTGGTAATAGGTACGGTCAGCGATGAATATGCACGTTATATGGAGGTGCGCGAAGATGTTGAGCCATCTGGCACCATTTTGGCCCCTTACGCCGATGCGCCAGAAAACGACAAGGATACGGCCAGCGACGTATATTGCCAAATTCTTGACTTGGCTGAGGATTATGTGCACATCATGACGCCGTATCTTATTGTGGATGAACGTATGCGTAAATCCCTTGAATTGGCGGCACAGCGAGGCGTGGATGTGAAGCTTTTATTGCCACGCATTCCAGATAAAAAAATCGCCTTTATGGTTGCAAGAAGCTTCTATCCGGATTTGCTGCGTGCAGGTGTGAAAATTTACGAATACACGCCAGGCTTTGTGCATTCGAAAATTTTTGTCAGTGATGATTGTATCTCAACGGTAGGGACAGTGAACCTGGATTTTCGTAGCTTGTTTTTGCATTTTGAAAACAGTATTTTGGTCTACGATAGAGAAGTGGCCTTGGATATTGAAAGAGATTTTGACGAAACAATACAGAAAAGCGAACGTATTTATTATAAAACGTATTGCTCCTTTAAATGGTATGAGCGCGCAGCAGGGCGTATCATGCGCGTGTTTGGGCCGCTTATGTAAAAGTGGAGGAGAGAATGAACAAAAAGAAACTAATGGTGCTCATTTTAGCCTTGGGTGTTCTGATGGGGTTACCTGTGGCGGCTTTGAGTGGCTCGCTTTTGTACGGCTGTATATGTGGTGTTACAACCATCTTGATGTTGGATATTGCGATGATTAGACCTTATCCGCCAAAGGTAAAGCTGGTTTTTATTGCCATTTATACCTTATCAATGATTGCGGTCATTGTGTGGCTGATCACGCTATAAAAGAAAAGCTATGTGCCTCTGAGTGGGGTACATAGCTTTTCTTTTATAGATGGTCAATTTTGGCAAAGAAAAAAGCTCAGTAGCAATTGCTACTGAGCTTTGCTGCCGGCGGTGGGATTCGAACCCACACGGGTGTTAGCCCAACGGATTTTGAGTCCGTCACGTCTGCCAGTTCCATCACGCCGGCTTGTCCTTAACGCTTGTTTATAATACTATGGAATCCCTATATTGTCAACACTTATTTTAAGCTTTTCTCATTCTTTACATGGTACTTACATAAATATTTTTCGATGGGAAAAAGGGCGCGAAAGCGTATAGTTTGTTTTGCTAGAGCGCGTGGCGCGTGCTATAATGACAAAAGAGCGTGCTATGCACATGCTCAATAAATGAGCGAAGGATGAATAGAATGCAATTTTTAAAACATGATAGTGAAGTCCTTCTTTTGTGTGAGGACCTTCAGCGATTGATGCATAATTTTGAAGAAAAAATGTCCTTGGCAGAGGAGGCTGACCAACCATTAAAGAAAAGACTGGATGCCATAAAAACTGCCATTGATTCTGAAAGAAGACTTATTGAGGACATCAGCCTTCCAGGTCGCTATGTGGTGAATCATTTTTCAATGATTCTCAATGAAATGAGCTATTCAATGGGTTTTGAATATCGCGAAGTAAAAAGTGGGCGCGGTCGACTCAATCAAATTGATATTGGTGAGTGGGGACAAATTACCGTTAAAATTGGTGATGTAGAGCTGTCTTGGCGCGACCATGATGTGCAATATATGTTTTATCCAGATCAAATCGTTGTGCGCCCTAAGGATTCTGCAGAAGATGAAATGCGTTTCTTCTTTAGCTATTCTCTAAAATATGCTCAGGCGCAGCTTGAAGCCTATCAGGCTGTGAAAAACGATCCACAAACAGCATATTGGCACGAAAATTTAAATATATAACAGAAGAGAGTGTTGGCCTTGAAATACGGATTAATTGACATTGGTTCCAATACCATGCGCGCTGTTGTCTATCAAATTAATCCAGACAACAGTTTTAAAATAGTGGTAAATGAAAAAGAATTTGCGGAAATTCTTAGTTATATCGAAGATGGCGTTTTGACCCAAGAAGGAATTATGCGTCTTTGCTCTGTTTTAAAGCGCATGAAATCCATGTGCGACAGTACAGAGTGCGACGGCTTTTCTTGCTTTGCTACGGCATCTTTGCGAAGCATTAGCAACCAAACTCAGGTTTTGGTAGATGTAAAAAAAGCAACAGGCATAGATATTCGCCTGCTTTCTGGCTGCGAAGAAGCTTATTATGACTATATTGGCCTACAAAGCTGCATCAGCGATGAACAAGCCGTTGGTTTTGACCTAGGTGGTGGTAGTGCGCAGGTCTTTTATTATGATGATTACGGTCTAGTTACATCAACAAGCCAGGAAATTGGTGCCTTGGCTATGTACAATAAATTTGTAAAGGGCCTTTTCCCGAACTCCAAGCAACGCGCAAAAATCACCAAATATGTGCAAGAACAGCTTGAAGGCACCATTGATTTTTCAAAAAAAGATTTTACACGCATCTATGGCATGGGTGGTACCGCGCGTGCCTTGGCAAAGGTGCATAAGCATATCTTAGGCAGAGATGGCGAAACACGTGGCTACACAATGACCTTAGAGGAAATTGAAGAGCTCGATCGCGCCATTTCTATGCTCGGTATGGATGGTATCAAAATTTTAAACCGTGTTATTCCTGAGCGTTTGGTTACCTTTGTTCCGGGGCTCCTTGTTATAAAGGGCATTATGAATTTTGTAGGTGCTAAGGAACTGAGCATTGTGGTCAATGGTGTTCGCGATGGCTATGTGATTGAAAATGGTATTCTAAGAGGGAGCGGTATCGATGACTTCAGAGACGAACAAGAATCTTTATGTAAATAGAGAGCTCAGCTGGTTAAGATTTAACGAACGCGTACTGGAAGAGGCAGAGGACGATCGTTTGCCACTTTTTGAGCGTATGCGTTTTTTGTCTATTTTTGGCTCTAACCTTGATGAGTTTTTTATGGTTCGCGTTGGTGGCTTGAGTGACGCAGAAGCGATGTCCATCACCACCATCGATAAAAAATCCAAAATGACAGCATCTGAACAGCTAGACATGATTTACGATGAAGTACAAAAAATTATGCCTCGCGTGGAAAGAAGTTACGTCAACCTTATGGGGCACTTGCGCCAATATGGTATTTACCAGCTTTCTCCAGATAATCTCACCAGTTATCAAGAAGAGATGCTAGAGCGTTACTTCAACGAAGCGGTAAAACCTTATCTTTCTCCTCAAATTGTTGACTCCCATCATCCATTTCCATACCTGAGTAACAAAGAACAGTACGTTTGTCTTGTTTTAGAAGGTACCGACAAAAAGCCAAACCTTGCGGTGGTACCAATTTTAAACACCAACTTCCCTCGTTATTTTATCTTCCCGGATGAATCGGGCCGCGGCTTTTGCTTTATGACAGCGCCGGTGTTGGTGTGGCATTTTGCAGATCGCATTTTGCCACGTAGCGAAATTAAGGATAAGTTTATTTTCCGCCTCACAAGAAATGGCGATTTGCGCGTAGATGAAGCCTTATACGATGAAGAAATCGACTGGCGCGATCAAATGGAAAAACTTATCAAAACGCGTAAGCATTCCTCGGTGGTACGCGTACAGCTGTCGAAGGAGCTTTCTCCAGATATTTTGCGTTACCTTCTCAAGCGCCTCAAGGCCAAGAACAAAACGGTTGTTGTGACAGAACAATTGCCACTTTCTCTAAACTTTATCTATGGCCTTTTTGGTGAGCTTTCTGATCATTTTCCTACCTTGAATTACGAGCCAATGCCTGCGCTTATGCCGGCTTGCATTACCCCTGGGGATTCCATCATTCGCCATTTGGACAGAAGCGGCGGCGATATCCTCTTGGCCTATCCGTACCATTCCATGAAAACCTTCTTGGATTTATTGGACGAAGCGGCTGTTGATCCAACAGTAAAGGCTATTCATATCACCCTTTATCGTATTGCTTCAGGCAGTAAGGTGGCACAAGCCTTGGCGAAGGCTGCCGAAAATGGCAAGTCGGTTATGGTCTTGGTTGAGCTTAAGGCGCGTTTTGACGAAGAGCACAACATCATTTGGTCTAAGCGTCTTGAAGAAGCTGGATGCCAGGTTATCTATGGCTTTGACCAATACAAGGTGCACTCCAAGCTTTGTGTAATCACGCGCAATGTAGACGGCAATGTGCAGCACATTGTTCAAATTGGGACCGGCAACTACAACGAAAAAACAGCGCGTCAATACACCGACTTTTCTTTGATTACTACAAATAAAGATATTGCAGCAGAGGCTGTGAATGTATTTGAAACCCTAGGATTGGGTCAATTTGTAGAAAACAGCAAGTATCTTATGGTTGCGCCTTTGCAAATGAAATCCCGCATTTTGGATTTGATGAATACAGAAATAGCTGCAGCAAGAAATGGCAGCCCGGCGCGTATTGTGGCCAAAATCAATGGCTTGAGTGATAAGGACGTTATTGATAAGCTCGTCGAAGCTTCTCAAGCTGGCGTAAAAATTACCCTTTACATCCGTGGCATTTGCTGCTTGCGCGCAGGGGTGGAAGGCTACACAGACAACATCACCATTAAGAGCATGGTAGGGCGTTATCTTGAGCACCCACGTATTTTCCTCTTTGGCTACGGCGAAAGGGAGCATATGTACATCGGTTCTGCCGACTGGATGACACGTAACCTCAATTATCGTGTAGAGGTTGCAGTAGAAATCCTCGATAAGGAAGCCAAGGCCACCTTGTTTGAAGTCTTGGATATCTTAGAGCACGACAATATGCTCGCTCGTGTTCAGCAGCCAGATGGTACCTACAAACGTCTTTATCCAGCAGAAGGTGAAAAGAAGGTAGACAGCCAAGTCGAGCAATATGAGCTCTTTAAGACCTTGCGTGAGGAAACATCCTGCTTTGAGGATGTGCCAACGGCATCCCACGCTCGGGGTGCGGCGGGGGACAACGGCGCAGCCGGCCTCAATAAAACCAAGGACGGTATGCAAAAAATTCATCCGGTGCCACAGGCAGTCGAAGCACCAAGCGAGAGCGAACAAAAGGCGCCAGACAAGGAGCCAAAAACTTTTGTAGAGCGACTAAAGTATGTGCTCTTCGGCAAATTCTAAATTGCGACCAGCGGTTCTTCGGGGCTGCTGGTTTTTTTATAGACGCAAAAAATAGGCGCGCTTCACGCCGAGGCGCGAGCCAATTCTTGCGTTTTGCATGGAGGATGGTATAATGGTGTATATCTCTGTGAATAAAAAAGGAGGGCGCTATGAGCCTAGACAACGAGCTCGTTTCAACCAACTTTATTGAAACGATTATTAATAATGACATTGAAAACGGAAAAAAAGACATTGCCACCCGTTTTCCTCCAGAACCGAATGGCTACTTGCACATTGGTCACGCCAAATCCATTTTCCTCAACTTTGGCTTGGCAAAAAAATACAATGGCACCTGTTTTTTGCGTTTTGACGATACCAATCCAACCAAGGAAGAGGATGAATACATCAAGTCTATTCAACGCGATGTAGAATGGCTTGGTGGCGTGTGGGATGGCGATGTTAAATATGCATCCAATTATTTCGGCTATTTTTATGAAGCAGCCACCGAGCTTATTAAGCAAGGGCTTGCTTATGTCGATGATTCTACAGCAGAAGAAATGCGCGAAATGCGCGGCACTCTGACAGAACCAGGGAAGGAAAGCCCATACCGCAACCGTTCTATTGAAGAAAACCTTGAGCTTTTCAAAAAAATGCACGATGGCGTTTTTGCACCAGGCGAATGTATTTTGCGTGCAAAAATTGATATGGCCTCTTCCAATATGAATATGCGTGACCCTGCTGTGTATCGTATTGTTGACGCAAGTCATCCACGCACAGGCAAGGAATGGAACATTTATCCAATGTACGACTTTGCGCATCCGCTAGAAGATGCCATTGAAGGGATTACTCATTCCATCTGCACCTTGGAATTCCAAGACCACCGTCCACTTTACGAATGGTTCCTTGAACATCTCAAGCACATGCCATTTATTAAGTATGAATCCCGTCAAATTGAATTTGCGCGTCTTGAAATTGAAAACACCGTGACCAGCAAGCGCAAGCTCAAGGCTCTTGTAGATGCCGAGTTGGTCGATGGCTGGGATGACCCACGTCTTCCTACCATTGCAGGCCTTCGTCGCCGTGGATACACACCAGCAGCCTTGGCTGATTTTTGCGAACGCATTGGCGTAGCAAAGACCAACAGCAAGGTAGAAAAGGGCTATCTCTTGCATTGCTTGCGTGAGGACCTCAATATGCACGCGCCCCGCACCATGGGTGTGCTTCGTCCACTCAAGCTCACCATCACCAACTACCCTGAAGACCAAATCGAATATTTGCCAGCACTCATTAACCCTAATGATCCAGAAGCTGGCACCTACGAGATTCCGTTTGGCCGTCATCTTTATATTGAACAAGAGGACTTCCGCGAAGAAGCTAACAACAAATTCTATCGCCTTAAGCCAGGTAAGGAAGTGCGCCTCAAGTACGCTTACATTATCCAATGCAACGATTATGTGAAGGATGAAGAAACCGGCGAAATCCTTGAGCTCTTCTGCACCTACGATCCAACCACCGTTTCTGGTGGCCCTAACAGTGGCCGCAAGGTAAAAGGCACCCTCCATTGGGTAGAAGCCACCAATGCCGTTGATGCAACGGCGCATCTTTACGGAGATTTGCTCGATTTTGAATCGGAAGCCGAGGATATTGTTGATCAGTTCAACCAAAAGAGCCTCGAAGTATTAGAAGGTGTTAAGCTTGAACCAATGATGAAGGATACCAAGGTTGGTACCACCTACCAATTCCTACGCAATGGTTATTTCTGCGTGGATTCTAAGTACACCACCGATGACCACATTGTGCTCAACGAAACCGTGTCCTTAAAAGACAGTTTCAAGGGGTGATGGTGATGAATCTCCTCAGAAGTATTTGGGCCTATATTGTTTGCGCCACTGTGCTTGTTGTACGCTTGCCTTTGCGCAAAAAGGTCAACGCCCTTGCCGAAACAGACAAGCAGGGCGCTATGGAAATGCTGTGGCCCTTTGCCAATTGGATTGGTCACATGGCTTGTCGTGTGCTCAAGGTGGAAACAGATATTAATGGCCTCGAAAACGTGCCAATGGATGGCTCCGTTGTGTTTGTAGGTAATCACCTGAGCAATTTCGATGCTCCACTTATGCTTGCGGCTATTCCTCGCCCAAGCGGCTTTATAGTAAAAGAAGAGCTTAAGAAGGTGCCAGTTTTTGCTGGATGGATTGAAGCCATGGGTTGCTATTTCTTGCCACGTGGCGAATCTAGAAAATCCTTGGAAGTCATTATTGCTGCCACCAAGCTCCTAAAAACAAACGCACTTGGGATGGTTATTTTCCCAGAAGGCACCCGCAGTAAGGATGGCAAAATGGCACATTTTAAGCCAGGTAGTCTCAAGGTAGCTACGCGCTCAGGTGCCTCAATTGTGCCCTTTGCCATTGAGCATACCAATGTGGTCATGCCTAGAGGCAGTTGGATCATTAAAAAGGGAAAGGTGAATGTCACCTTCCTTCCAGCTATCACACCGGAAGCGTACAAGGACAAGGAAACTACAGAATTGACCCGAGGCATTATGACTGACATTGCAGCTGTTATTGGCTGCGAGGTGCCACCAGACGAAGATGCGATAACAATCGAAGCGTAAGAGCGGAGGTAAGTATGAATATACGTGCACAATTTGCAAAGGCTTGCGGGAAGTCGTGCAAAGTGATTCTAGAAAAAACAAGAAGTGGCGGTTCTAGCCTTCCAGGAAAGGTCGCTATGAAGCTCGATCCAAACATTTTGGCGAGCCTATCTAAAAATTATAAGGTTGTCATGGTCACCGGAACCAATGGGAAGACCCTAACCACCTCCTTTATTACGAAAATTTTCCAAGAAAAATATGGTGAGGTGCTCACCAATCCTACCGGTGCCAATATGCTTCAGGGCGTTGTGTCCTGTTTTTTGGGTGATAAAAAGAGAAAGCATGGCGGCAGTAAATACGCAGTGCTAGAGGTGGACGAAGCCACCTTAAAATACGTTACCAAGTATGTGAAGCCAGAGACCATTGTCTTTACCAATGTTTTTCGCGATCAAACCGACCGCTATGGTGAAATCTATACCACCTATGAGCTGATGCGTGACGGCGCGGCGCTAGCGCCAAATGCCACCATCATCGCCAATGGCGATTTGCCAATGTTTTTCTCAGAAAAGCTTACAAACCCGGTAGAATATTTTGGCTTCGACCATCTTGAGGATAAGGAGCAAATGGCGGATGTTAACACCGACGGTGTGCTCTGCCCTAATTGCGACAACGTGCTTCACTACAAGCTCTTGACCTATTCCAATCTTGGCAAATTCTATTGCCCAGAGTGTGATTTTGCACGTCCGACGCTTGCGCATAAGGTCACTGATATTAAGGAAATGACGCCAGAGTCTTCCATCTTTAGCATTGACGGTGTTGAGTTCAACTTGCCGATTGCGGGTATTTACAACATTTACAACGCCCTAGCGGCATACAGCGTGGCTAAGCACTTCGGCATTGAGGAGCAATACATCAGACGTGGCTTTGCAGCAGCAGAGCGCGTATTTGGCCGTCAAGAGCATATCAATATCGGCGGGAAGGACGTGGTGATGAACCTCATCAAAAACCCTGTAGGCTTCAACCAAATCGTTGATATGCTGGCAACAGACAAAACACCATTTTCCCTCGTTTCCCTCCTCAACGACCGTCCTGCTGATGGTACCGATGTGAGCTGGATTTGGGACGGCAACTTTGAAAAGCTTGTAGAAATTACCACGGGTCGTCCAGCATTTTTGTCGGGGATTCGTGTGGCGGATTTGTCAAAGCGTTTTGAAGTGGCGGGGCTTGGAAAAAATGAACAAATCACTGACCAAGACCTCACACACATTGCAGATTGGATTCAAAAAGCACCAACAGAAAAGATTTACATTCTTGCCACCTACACTGCGACACTTGACTTGCGCCGTACCTTCGCTGAGCAAGGATATTTGAAGGAAGGCATGAGTATATGACCATCAGAATTTGCCATCTCTATGGCAATCTCCTCAACACCTATGGCGATAACGGTAACCTTTTAATGCTTCAATATATGGCCAAGCAGCTGGGACACGATGTTGAAACGCGTTTGGTGAGCTTAAAGGATGAGTTTATCGCTGATGATTTTGACCTGCTCTTTATCGGTGGGGGACAGGATCACGAGCAAAAGGTGATTGCGCGAGATTTACCCTCCAAGCGCGCGGAGCTAACAAAGTTTATTGAGGCAGGTGGCGCTGGCTTGGCCATTTGCGGCGGCTATCAGCTACTGGGCCAGTATTACGAAACGGCAGATGGCGAAAAAATAGAAGGCTTGGGGGCACTCAGCCACTATACCTTGCGTCAAATCAACAACCGCTTCATTGGAGATATAGAAATACATAACGAGCGATTTAACGAAACCTATTTAGGCTTTGAAAACCATAATGGACGTACTTTTTTAGGTAAAGACGAATTGCCTCTTGGCCATGTAAAACAAGGCTTCGGCAACAATGGCGAGGACAAAACAGAAGGTGCCATCTATAAGAACGTCTTTTGTTCCTATTTCCATGGGCCGCTTCTCGTGCGCAATGAGCATTTGGCAAAACGTATCATAGAGCTTGCTGCAAAGAATGCAAAATAAAATGGAAGGGGACGAGCGGGAAATAGACATACAGCCTTCAAATGAATAGAATAAGCCTTCCACTCTTGAAAAGGGAGGGGGAAGGCTTATTCTATTGCATATATTTGCTTTTAAAAATCGCTATTTCCCACTCGTCCCCTTTTTGAATAGAATTATGGGAGGAAGAAATGCTAGCTACCATTGTGAATACCGTTGTTGTTTTTGTCTGTGCCCTTGTGGGTATGTTTATGAGCAAGGGCTTTCCGAATCAATTGCGAACGCTTCTTTTACAAATTCTCGGGCTTTGTGTGTGCGTCGTGGGCCTGCGCATGGTGCTGAAGGTCGAAAACGATTTGGTGATTGTTATTTCTTTGGCCATTGGAACAATCATTGGTCATTTTTTAAAGCTTGACGAACGTTTTAATCGCTTGGGAGAAAAGCTTCAGGCCTTGGTGAAGGTGAAGGATACACGTTTTGTTGATGGCTTCGTGAGCGCAGCCATGCTTTACTGCGTTGGCGCTATGGCCATCATTGGTTCCTTTGAAGCTGGACTCAATCAAAATTACAGCATCATTTTCACAAAATCTGTCCTTGATGGCATTATGTCTATTGTATTAGGCTCTACCATGGGTATTGGCGTGGCATTTTCAGCGGTCGCCGTGCTTCTCTATCAAGGCGCCTTGACGCTTTTGGCCAGCGTGCTATCGCCACTGCTTACTGAAAGCGTGATTGCCTATATGAGCGCCGTTGGTGGTGTGATGATTATCGGTATTGGCATCAACACCGCGGGCATTAAAGAAATCAACAGCATCAATGCCCTACCAGCGCTTTTGGTTGCAGCAGTGATTGCCTATGTGTTACCCTTGGCATAGGAAAGGAGGATAACAATGAAAATGAATAAAAAAATTCTGGCCCTACTTTTGTCCTTGATGATGGCGCTGGGCTTTTTGGCGGGCTGCTCAAGCGCGCCAACAAGCGGCAGTGGCACAAATCAAACAAGCCAAAGCCAAACCATCGCAGAAGACGGCACCTACACCTCAAAGGAAGAGGTGGCAGAATATATAGCGACCTATGATAAATTACCAAGTAATTATATCACCAAGAAGGAAGCACAAGCCTTGGGCTGGAAAACAGAGGGCACCTTGGATGAAGTTGCCCCAGGGAAATCCATCGGTGGCGATTATTTTGGCAACTACGAAGGTGCACTTCCAGAGGTCAGCGGTCGCGAGTATCATGAATGTGACATTGATTATGTAGAAGGCAACCGCAACGCCAAGCGTATCATTTATTCCAACGATGGCAACATTTACTACACAGAGGATCACTACAAAACCTTTGAGCATTTGTATGGAGATGACCAATGAAGAAAATTGTGATTGATTTTACATCTTATGACAGCAAGCAAGCTTTTCATGAGGACATTGCAGCAAAGCTCGATTTTCCATCCTACTATGGATGCAACTTGGACGCCTTGCATGATATGATGGCCGAGCGCGTGCCAGAAGATTACGATTTTGAACTCATTTATGGAGGATGCTTGCCTGAAAGCTTTCAAAATGTGGTAGCGCGTATTTTAAAGGGAGAATAAGCGTGATGATTAAGCGAAAACTATTTGCTTTGTGCATGATTGCTATTCTTCTTGTGGGATGCGCGCCGAAAGAAGCCAGCTATGAGCAAATTGATGCCAAAGAGGCACAAGCGATGATGACAGAAAACGACAACGAAATCGTTTTGGACGTGCGCACAGAAGAAGAGTACAACGAAGCACATATCACAGGCGCTATCAACATTCCTAATGAATCCCTCTCTGATGCGCCGCCTTCGGAGCTCAAGGACAAGGAGCAGCTCATTATGGTGTATTGTCGCAGTGGCAATCGTAGCAAGCAAGCTGCAGAAAAGCTCAGCGCTATGGGCTATACCAACATAGTAGAATTTGGCGGCATCAACGATTGGCAGGGGCCAACCGAATCCGCAAGCTAAAAAAGACCATGATACCTAGGCGTACAGTGTGCCAGGGTATCATGGTCTTTTCATTTTAGTGATTGTCGTGCCATTCCTTGAGCTTTATGGTGAGGTTGTCCAGGGAATCGACCCAACGCGGTTGGTCGGGTAGAGATTTTAGGAAGGTGGTGCCGTAGCTTTTGGTGATGACGCGGTTATCTAAAATAATGATGGAGCCGTAATCGGTGTTGGAGCGAATGAGTCGCCCACAGCCTTGACGGAAACGGAGCACAGCCTGCGGAAGACTGTTGGCTGTGAAGGCACTTTTGCCAGCTGCTTGTAAAAGCTCGTTGCGGGCGCTTTCAACAGGCATGGTAGGTGGCACAAATGGTAATTTGGCAATGACAACGGTGCGCAAATTGTTGCCTTTGATGTCAACGCCTTCCCAAAAGCTGTTTGCACCCAAGAGCACCGTTTTTTCGTCGCCTTGCAAAGCCTCCAAAAGGCTTGAGCGGCTACCGTCTTGGCCATGGGTCAAAATGCGGTAATTCTTGAGAGAAAAATCGTCCTTTAGGGCGCGGCTGACCTTGTTGAGCATGGCGTAGGAGGTGAAGAGCACCAGCATATCGCCATCTACAGCTGGGATGATTTTTTTTAGATCGCCAATAACATTTTTTGTGTATTCAAAGTCACTGGTTTTGGAATAATCCTTGTGGTCGTTTGGAATGGCAATCACCGATTGATGCTTATAATCAAAAGGCGCCTCGTTGATGGAGGTGAGGCATTCGGCTTCACTTAAAAGGAATTTTTCTCTGGTGTACTTCAAATTTTTGTTGACAGCCAAGGTGGCAGAGGTTAAAACTGCGGTGGTCTTGTTGTCAAAAAGCTTTTCGTGGATCAGCGGCATGATGTCGATGTAGGCAGCACTGAGGAGCAAATTGGCGTAGTTGTAATTTTTGTAGGTCTTGGCCCAATAGACAAAGTCCTCGTCTAAGCCCGCCACAAAACGCTCCAGCCAATCACGCTGTTCGCCCAAGCGGTCACGGGTATGGGTCATTTCGCGCACAAGGGCTTCCATGGCCTCATCATCGCCAAGTGCATTTAATAGGCGGCTAAGAGAAGTGACCGCTGTTGTAAGAGCGCGGTGGCTTTTTCTAAGACTTTCCTCGAGTTGTCCCCACCAGCCGCTGTTGCGAATTTTGTCGGTGATGCGCAGCTCCCCAATATTTGTGAGCTCAGGGATGTCGTTGGCAAATTGGATGCACGCTTCGATGATTTCTATGGCTTCAGTGGCGTCCTCACGGGCGCGGGTGAGACGCGTCGAGATTTCGCCAGCGTTTTCACTTAGGGTGTGCGCTTTGCCAAGGGCAACGGCGATGCGATTAAAAAAGCCACTGGCGCGTGAACAATTGCCAAGCATTTTGGTGATGAGCTCAAAATCGATGGTGTCGGTGAATTGATGGGTGGCTTCATCCTCAATATGATGCGCCTCATCAATCACAACGTGATCATATTCAGGCAAAAGAGAGCCCAAACGCAAATCTTGAAAAAGAAGGGCGTGGTTGGTCACAATCACATTGGCTTGTTCGCACTCGCGCTTGCTTCTGAAATAGCAGCATTCGCTAAAATGACGGCAGCGTTTTCCCATACAGGTGTCTGGTGCGCTGTTGATGCTTTGCCAGTATTGGTTTTCACTTTTGTTGAGGCTGAGATGCTCTTTATCACCACTTGGGTCGCTGTCGCGCCAAAGTACGAGAGAGGCGGCAAAAACGCGTTCTTGCCATGAAGCCTCAGGTGCTTGGCGTGCATAGTCACCAAATCGACGCAAGCAAAGATAATTGCCACGTCCCTTGGCGATTGCAGTGGCGAAGGGATGGCCCAATACTTCCTTCAAAAATGGCAAATCGGTATGGAAAAGCTGTTCTTGGAGGGTGATGGTGCCTGTAGCAATAACCACGCGTGAATCGTTTTCGTAGCTCCAAAGAAGGGAGGGCACCAAATAGGCAAAGGATTTGCCGGTGCCAGTACCAGCCTCAATAAGGGCGTGTTTTTCTTGGTTGAAGGCATCCTTGATGGTGCGGAGCATTTCTACCTGCTGAGGGCGATACTGGAAATCGTCTTTTTGCTGGGACAAGAGGCCATCACGCGCAAAAAATTGCTCTGCGCGTTCAAAGGAAAGCTTTGGCGTTTCGGCCTCGGGAAGCTCGTCCTCGTACCACTCAGGATAAGAGGCACTCGAGGCTGCTTGGGCTTCGCTGGCCAAGGTAAAGAGCAGGCCGCCAAGGCTAAGGCCGTGTTCAAAGAGCGTCGTTTGCTCACCCGAAAAGGTAACGGCCATCTCGTGGAGGGTAAAGGGGTCTAGTGTCACAGCATCCTTTAAAAGACGCAAGTAGACCTCTGCGCAAACTGTGGCATCGTTTAAAGCACGGTGGTGGCTATTGTCAGCAATTTGCAGGTGTGTAGCAATTGAGAGCAGTTTGTAGCTAGAAAGGGTTGGTAAAAAAAGCTTAGATAAATCGTGGGTGTCGAGCCAATCGTTGTCCAAAGAACGCTTTAATTCAAACTCAAGACGGCCCTTGTCAAATTGATGATTGTGTGCAAGAAGAAGTGCGCCGTCCAAGTAAGAGAGCACCTGGGCTTCGATGTCGTGCCAACTTGGTGCATGTTCAACCATTTGGTTGCTGATGCCGGTAAGGCTGGTAATATCACGTGGAATAGCAAGGCTTGGCTTGACAAGAGATGAAAACTCATCGACGATTTTACCGTCTTTAATAACCACCAAGCCAACCTCAATGATTTCAGAGGTTGGCTCAAGACCGGTTGTTTCTAAGTCGATGGCGACGAAAGAATGGTAGCTGTTACTCATAGGGACCAGCTATTCAAATAATCCGCTTGCTCTGGGGTTAGTGTGTCGATAGAAAGGCCCATGGAATCGAGCTTTAAGGTGGCGACACGCTTGTCGATGGCTTCTGGCACGTCATAAACGTGGGCATCGAGACCAGCGGTTTCACTCACATATTGTAAGGAAAGGGTTTGCAAGCCAAAGGTAAGGTCCATGATTTCTGCTGGATGGCCATCGCCAGCGGCAAGGTTTACCAGGCGGCCTTCACCGATGAGATAAAGAGTGCGGCCGTCTTCTGTGGTGAAAGCGGTGATGTTTTCTCGGGCGGGAGCCACAGTGGTAGACATGGCTTCAAGGGCGACCTTGTTGATTTCAACATCGAAGTGGCCAGCGTTACACATGATGGCTTGGTCCTTCATCACAGTCAAAGCATCGGCGTCGATGACGTTTTTGTTACCGGTAACGGTGATGAACACATCGCCTTGGGTGGCTGCTTCGGTGATTGGCATCACGCTAAAGCCGTCCATCACAGCCTCAATGGCTTTGATTGGATCGATTTCAGTAACAATAACCTTTGCCCCCATGCCCTTTGCGCGCATGGCCACGCCCTTGCCACACCAACCGTAGCCGATGACAACAATAGTTTTAGAAGAAATAACGAGGTTGGTGTTGTGCATCACGGCTTCCATAACAGATTGGCCAGTGCCGTAACGGTTGTCAAAAAGATGCTTCATCATGGCGTTGTTTACAGCAATCATAGGAAGGTTCAGCTTGCCTTCTTGTTCCATGGCTTTAAGACGAATGATGCCTGTGGTGGTTTCTTCGCAGCCACCCTGAATTTTTTTGACGAGCTCTGGATATTCTTGATGAAGCATGGCTGTAAAATCGCCACCGTCATCAATGAAGAGGTCGGGTTCAAACTCCGCGAGCTTGCGGATGTACATATTGTATTCTTCTTGGCTGGCGCCGTGCTTGGCAAAGGCAGTGATGCCATTTTTGACCAAGGCTGCAACAATGTCGTCTTGGGTAGAGAGAGGGTTGGAACCTGCGACAGCAACCTCTGCGCCACCTGCTTGGATAACGAGGGCCATATAGGCGGTTTTTGCTTCAAGATGTAGGCAGATGACCACGCGCTTGCCAGCGAATGGTTTGGTTTTAATATATTCCTTTTCAATTTCTGTGAGTATTGGCATGTGGGCGCGTACCCAGTCGATTTTTAATTGGCCAGATGGTGCGAGATTAATATCTTTAATAATGCTTTCCATTGATAAGCTCCTTTCACTAATGAACAATAAATAAATTATAAGTTGTGGCCCCGTATTAAACAAGGAGAATAGGACATTACTTGAGAAATCTCTTATAAAAGTTCGCATGATGGTGCAATTTATGCTAAAATAACCATGGAAAATTGTGTGTCCGGATTTTTCTCACGGACACAGGCATGTATAGAACAATATAAAGGAGGACTACCGTGGGCTTACAACACAAAGATTTAATCAGCATCAACCAGCTCACCAAGGCTGAAGTGGAAGAAATTCTCACTCTTGCACGCAAAATGCGCCAACAGGTTGAACGCAGAGAAAAAACAGAGGATTTAAAGGACATCACCGTCATCAATTTGTTCTACGAAAACAGCACCAGAACACGTTCATCTTTTGAGCTTGCAGCAAAGTATCAAGGAGCGAGTGTACTCAATATTTCAGCATCTTCTAGCAGCGTTGCCAAAGGCGAAGGTCTCAAGGACACTGCTCAAACTCTCAACGCCTACAATCCAGATATTATTGTTATGCGCCATCCTAATTCTGGCGCTCACGAAATTTTAAAACAAAACGTTCACGCCAGCGTATTGAATGCCGGCGACGGGATGCATGAACATCCAACACAAGCACTTCTAGACTTTATGACCATCACCGATTACAAAAAAGACCTAGAAGGCTTGAAGGTGGTTATTGTTGGCGACTTGTCACACTCTCGTGTGGTGCGCTCCAACCTTCTTTTGCTCAATATGTTTGGCTGCGATGTTACGGTGTGTGGCCCACAAACCTTGGTGCCTAGTGGCATTGAAAAGCTTGGCTGCAAGCGTGTGATGAGCTTTGACGAAGCCATTAAGGATGCAGACGTTGTGATGATGCTACGCATTCAGCTAGAACGCCAAAAGGCAGGGCTTTTCCCATCCACCGAAGAATACCGTCACTTCTATTGCCTCGACAAAAAACGTCTTGCTATGGCAAAGCCAGATTGCATTGTACTTCATCCAGGTCCAATCAACCGTGGTATTGAAATTGATGGGGATGTTGCCGACTGTGAACAATCCAAAATCCTAGAACAGGTGACAAACGGTCTTTGTATCCGTATGGCACTACTCAAGATGATGGCAGAGGGGGAATAAGCATGCTACTTAAAAACGGTCATTTGGTTGACCCATCTCAAGCAATCGATGGCGTTACAGATATTCGTATCGCTAACGGCGTGGTTAGTGAGGTTGGGCCAGACCTTCCAGAAAACGAAAACGAAGAAATTTTTGACCTGAAGGGTTGCTATGTGCTCCCTGGTCTTATTGACACCCATGTGCACTTGCGTGATCCAGGTCAAGAAGAATCGGAAGACTTAGAAACAGGGACCAAGGCAGCCATTGCCGGTGGGTTTACCTCTGTTGTGGCCATGCCAAACACCAACCCTATTGTAGATAATGTACCAATCGTGCGTTATATTCGCGACAAGTCCGACCGTTTGGGCTATGCTGATGTGCTACAAACAGCAGCCATCACCAAGGGTGAGCAAGGCGAAGAAATCACAGAAATTGGCTTTTTGAAGGACGCTGGCTGCATTGCCTTTACAGAAGACGGCCGCAGTGTGGAAAACAGTGGCATGCTCAAAAAAGCCATGAGCTACGGCAAGCCTTTTGATGTCCTCTTTATGAGCCATTGTGAGGACAAGAGCCTCAAGGGCTCAGGCGTTATGAACGCTGGTGCCTTGGCAACTGAAATGGGTTTGACGGGCATTGCCAATGAGGTTGAAGATATTATTATTGCGCGCGACATTACCCTAGCAAAGATGACTGGCGCGCGCCTTCATATTCAACACCTTAGCACAGCAACTGGTCTAGACTTGGTGCGCGATGCACAAGCCAAGGGCCTTCCTGTGACCTGCGAGGTGACACCACATCACCTCTTCCTCACAGAGGAAGCAGTGCGCGGGTACAACACCCATGCCAAGGTGGCCCCTCCGCTGCGTACAAAAAAAGACAACGAAGCCCTCATTGAAGGCTTGAAGGATGGCAGCATTTGCTGCATTGGTACCGACCATGCACCACATTCCTCTGACAAAAAGGATGTGGAATTTGAACGCGCTGCCAATGGTATTTCTTCCATTGAAGTGGCCTTTCCACTCATTTGGACCAACCTTGTAGAAACAGGCCGTTTCTCTTTGAGCGAAATCGTGACCATCATGAGTCTCAATCCAGCAGGCCTCTTGCGCATTGACAAAGGCTCCCTTTCTGTAGGGAAGGTGGCAGACGTGATGATTTTTGACCCGGCTGTAGAAAAAGAAGTCGATCCACAAACCTTCTACAGCAAAGGTAAAAATTGCCCTTATGCTGGCCAAAAGCTTAGTGGCTGGCCAAAGATGGTCTTGCGCGCTGGTCGCGTGGTCTTTAACGATGGAGCAATCATCTAGGAGGACACTATGCAACTACACAATGTAAAAATAGTTGGTAAAACAGCCCTTTCAGACAACGAATACCGTTTTGATTTTGATGCACCAGCGCTTTGCGCAGAGGCTGTACCTGGTCAATTTGTGATGGTAGAATGCGCAAAGGCGTCTGCACCATTTTTACGCCGCGCCATTTCCATCAACAACTGCGAAGCGGGCGTGCTCTCACTCATGTTTGCCGTTGTTGGCGAGGGTACCGCTGACCTTAGCAGCATGAATGTGGGCGATGAAGTGAGCTTGCTCGGACCTTTGGGCCGTGGCTTTGACCTTGATATTGAAGGCAAGGACGTGGTGATGATTGGCGGTGGCATTGGGAAGGCGCCATTTGAATATTTGACCACAGCGCTTTTAGCAAAGAACAACCGCGTGCGTTTCATCGTTGGCGGTCGCAGTGAGGCACAGCTTCGCGGTCTTGATTGTTACAAGGACAAAAACGTGGATGTGCTCTATGCGACAGAGGATGGTAGTCTGGGTGAAAAAGGCTTTGTCAGCGCTTATTTTGATGCCATCAAAGGCTGTGACCGCATCTACGCGTGTGGCCCTACACCAATGCTTGCAGTCGTGAAGCGTTTTGCTGATGAAGAGAATATCTCTTGCCAGCTTTCGCTAGAAGGTAAAATGGCTTGTGGTGTTGGCGTGTGTCTTGGCTGCACCTGCAAATCGGGCAATCCTGACGCCAAGGTCTTCCCAAAGGTTTGCAAGGATGGCCCGGTGTTTTGGTCTGAGGAGGTTGAGCTAGCATGAGTGTGAATATGCAAGTAGAATTTGCAGGCGTTACCTTTGATAACCCCGTGACCACCTGCTCTGGTGCTTATGGCTTTGGTATTGAATATGGTGAATTTGTGCCTGTTGAAAAGCTTGGCTCCATTACCACAAAGGGCCTTTCGGCCTACCCACAAATGGGCAACGCAGGGGTGCGCATCACCGAAACACCATCGGGTATGCTCAATTGTATTGGCCTAGAAAATCCAGGTGCAGAAGTGTTTAAGGCGGAGTATTTGCCAAAGATGCGCGAACGCTTGGGTGGTTGCAAAATCATCGCCAATATCTTTGGCGGCACCTTAGATACCTATGCTGAGGTTTCTAGCGCGCTAAACGACGTCGACGAAATCGCCATGTATGAGGTCAATATTTCTTGCCCGAACGTTCACGCCGGCGGGATGGTTTTTGGTACCGATCCAGAAGCAGCGGCCAGTGTGTGCCGCGCTGTGAAGGCCCAAACCGATAAGCCAGTTGTAATGAAGCTTTCGCCAAACGTGACAGACGTTGTAGCCATTGCCAAGGCCTGCGAGGAAGCTGGTGCAGATGGTTTGTCGCTCATTAATACACTCATTGGTATGAGCATTGACGTGAACAAGCAAAAGCCGGTTTTAGGCAATGTGACAGGTGGCCTCAGCGGTGCAGCCATTCGTCCTGTTGGCGTAAGGATGGTGTATCAAGTGGCACAAGCCGTGAATATTCCTATTATTGGCATGGGTGGCATCGCCAACTGGCGCGATGCTATGGAATATATTTTGGCAGGTGCATCCCTGGTTGCAGTAGGTGCAGCGAACTTTAAAAATCCAATGGCGCCTCTTGAAGTGCTCGAGGGCTTAGAAGCCTATTGCGAGCAGAAAGGCGTAGATGATATCAATACTCTTATTGGAAAGGCGTGGAAAAACTGATGCCAGATAAAGATCAACTCATTATTGCACTCGATTTTCCAACCAGTGAAGAAGCCATTTCTTTGGTGGATGCTATCGGCACAAATGCAAGCTATTATAAAGTAGGCCTAGAACTCTTTTTAAATTCCCGTGGCCGCGTGCTCGATGAGCTCAAGGCGCGTGATAAAAAGATTTTCTTAGATTTAAAGTTTCATGACATTCCAAACACCACAGCGCAGGCTTGCCGTTGGGCAGCTGGCTTGGGTGTGGATATGTTTAACGTTCATGCCGGTGGCGGCCTTGAAATGATGCAACGTGCACGCGAGGCCACCATTGAAGGTGCTTTGGCCAAGGGCCTTGCAGCACCAAAGCTGATTGCCGTGACCATTCTTACAAGTTTTGACCAAGATGGTCTTGCAAAGGTTGGTTTCGGTGGCGCGGTAGAGGACAATGTAAAGCGTCTTGCAGCACTTACAAACGAAGCCGGCCTTGATGGCGTTGTTTGTTCATCAAAGGAAATTAGCTTCATTCGTGAAGCAGTAGAAAACCAAGAGTTTCTCACTGTTTGCCCAGGCATTCGCCCACTTTGGGCTGCCAAGGGTGACCAAAAGCGCATCATGACCCCATCTCAAGCTCTCGAAGCAGGCGTGAACCATATTGTGGTTGGCCGTCCTATTACAAAGGCTGAAAACCCTGTAGAAGCAGTAAAGAAAATTTTAGAAGAAATGAACATTACGGAGGATTAAAAAATGGCAATGACTAATGAAGAATTAATGCAAATTTTAACCGAAACTGGCGCTTATCAAACTGGTCACTTCAAGCTCAGCTCTGGCCTTCACAGTGGCAACTACATTCAATGCTCCCAGCTTTTGAAGTTCCCTAAGCTTGCTGAAAAGGTATGCAAGGAAATTGGTGAAATTTTTAAAGACCAAAACATTGAAATGGTTGTAGGCCCTGCTATTGGTGGTATCCTTGTGGCTTATGAAGTGGGCCGTGCCCTCGATGTACCAGCCATCTTTGCAGAACGTCAAGATGGCGTCATGACCCTTCGCCGTGGCTTCCACGTAGAACCAGGTACCCGTTGCCTCGTTACCGAAGACGTGCTTACCACTGGTGGCTCTGCACAAGAAGTTGTTGAGCTTTTGCAATCTCATGGTGCAGAAGTTGTAGCAGCAACCTCCATCATTGACCGCACCGCCGGCAATACCTTAAAGCTCAAGGTACCATTCCAATCCCTCATTAAGCTCACTTTCCCAACCTACACCGAAGAAGAATGCCCAATGTGCAAGGAAGGTCAACCTATCCAAAAGCCAGGTAGCCGTCCTGGTATCTAAGAAAAACTAAAGGAGAGTGTTTGTATGGCAAAATTAGTAGGAAAAATTGATGGTCTGAGCAGACGTCAGTGTAATGATTTACAGGCACTCTCTGATTTTTTGACAACAAGAGGAGAACTAGTTGGCCGCCAACTAGCAGAAAATATGCTCGCCCTTAGCCTAGAAATTAAGCGTGAGGTGGCGTGTTTTATTGACCGCAACGGCCAAGTGCTTTTGGTATCAGTAGGCGCTTTGAACCAAGCGCCTGTTTTTGAATTAAAAAAGAAACGCTGGCAGGCAGGCTATGCTGGTGTGCGTTGTGTACATACCCATCCAAGCGGCACAGCCAAACTATCGGATGCTGACCTCAGTGCCTTAGAAAGCCTTCATTTTGATGAAATGGTGGCCTTGGCGCAAAAAGAAGATGACATTCATGTGGCTGTGGCTATGCTTGCGCCGGTGGATCATGCACTGACCAATCCAAAGGTACTTTTGGCAGAGGAGCTTTCTTGGCAAAGCTTTGAAGCCATGCCTATCCACAACCAACTTCTAAGCTTTGAAGTTGAGCTTGTGCGTCAAAAAACCGTAACAACAGATCACGAAAAAGAACGCGCGCTTTTGGTGATGCAGCCAGACGCGAGAAAGATGAACGAGGCAGCCATCGCAGAGAAAGAGCTGAAAGAGCTTGCCGACACGGCAGGCCTAGAAGTTGTTTGCGTGGTGAGTCAAGCGCTCAAGGGTAATCAGCACAAAATTGGCAGTGGGAAACTTGATGAAATTGCACTAATGGTGCAAAACGAAGCTTGCGATGTCGTTGTTTTCGACCAAGCCCTAACGCCAAGCTATAACCAAATGCTTTCAGACCGTTTGGGTGTGAAGGTCATTGACAAAACCGTGCTGATTTTGGATATTTTTGCCCAGCGTGCGCGCAGCAAAGAAGGAAAGCTCCAAGTAGAATTGGCGCAACTGAATTACCTTTTGCCTCGTTTAACGGGCATGGGGACGGCCCTTTCTCGTTTGGGCGGGGGCGTTGGTACGCGTGGCCCTGGTGAAACCCAGCTAGAAACAGATCGCCGCCATATCAGACGACGCATTCATCATATTCACCAAGAGCTAGAAAATGTGAAAACGAGCCGTGAGCTTCAAAGAAATGCGCGTCTCAAGCGCCGTGGCCTTCAAGTGGCCTTGGTGGGGTATACCAACGCAGGCAAGAGTACACTGCTCAACAAACTTGTAGATGACAACATCTATGCAGCCGACCAGCTGTTTGCTACCCTAGATCCAACAACCAGACGTCTTACCTTAGACAGCGGCGAGGAGCTTCTAATAAGCGACACTGTAGGTTTTATTCGTGATTTGCCAACACAGCTTATAGAGGCCTTTAAGGCAACCTTAGAAGAATTGCAATATGCCGATGTTCTTTTGCACGTTGTTGATGTATCTAAGGATGGTGTGGACGAAAGTGTTAAGGTAGTAGAAGACATTCTCATGAGCCTAGGTTTAGAGCACAAAAAGCACATTTTGGTGTGCAATAAAATAGACGCCTGTGATGAGCTGCCAATTTTTGCGGCGGCCCTGGCTTATCAGCACAAGTGCTTTATTTCATGCAAAACAGGAGAAGGCATTGATGCTCTCCTGGCGCTCCTAAAGAATGAAGCCAGTGGCACAGATGTGACCTTTACGCTTACGCTACCCTTTGATCAATATCAGGGCCAACGCTTGGCCTTGGCACATGAGCATGGCCAGGTGCTGGAAGAAAATTACACAGAAAATGGCGCCCAGCTCAAGCTTAAAATGCCAAAGGCAGAGGCAACCAAGTATTTTTATGAGTATTTACCAGCAGAATATAAAGACGAAGTGAAGTGGTAGAAAGAAATGACATATTTTTTAAAACGATTAAAATCCTTTGCAGGGTTAAACGACGAAGATATCGGTCTTATTGAGAAGGTGCTTGAAGAAATAGCACCAAAATGGGCTGAAATCACAGACATGACCCAAGCCAATCAAATCAAGGTCCTTGAAGCCTTTCAAAAAAACCAGGTGGCAGATTTCCATCTCAATGGCTCCACTGGCTATGGCTATGGCGATACAGGCCGCGATGTGCTAGAGCTTGTTTGGGCAGATCTTTTTAGTGCCGAAAAAGCTTTGGTACGTTCCAATCTAGTGAGTGGCACCCATGCCATTGCAACGGTCCTCTTTGGCATTTTGCGCCCAGGGGATGAAGCCGTATCCATCAGTGGTCTCCCATATGATACTTTGCAAACCGTTATTGGTAAGAGCGATGACGCCAGAGGTACCTTGAGAGAATTTGGTATCAGCCATAAAAGCGTGCCACTTGTGGACAATGACTTTGACGAAGCGGCTATTCGCGCTGCTGTAACGCCAAAAACAAAGATGGTACTTATTCAACGCTCCCGCGGCTACGAATGGCGTGATAGCCTTTCTATTGCAAAAATTCGCCGCGCTTGCGACATCGTCAAGAGCATTTCTGAAGATATTATTATTTTTGTAGACAATTGCTACGGCGAATTTGTCGAAGAAATTGAGCCCCTTGAAGCTGGCGCCGATATTATTGCGGGCTCTCTTATTAAAAACCCAGGTGGTGCCATGGCTCCACGCGGTGGTTATATTGCTGGGAGAGCAGACCTGGTAGAAGCCAGTGGCGAACGTCTCACAGCTCCAGGAATTAGTGAAGATGTAAGCTCTGCCCTAGATTTCAACCGTCCGGCCTTCCAAGGCCTTTTTATGGCGCCACTCATTGTAGAACAAGCGCTAAAGGGTGCTGTTTTTTCGGCAGCTTACTTAGCAGCAAAGGGCTACACCGTTTCACCAACGGCAGACGCGCATCGTACAGACATCATCCAATGCATTGCCTTTGGTGAGGCCGATAAGCTTAGAAAATTCAGCCAAGGCATTCAAGCAGCCTCTGCGCTAGAAAGCTATGTAACGCCATATGACGATCAGTTGCCTGGCTATGACGACCCAGTTATTATGGCAGGTGGGACTTTTATTCAAGGCTCCTCCATTGAGCTAAGTATTGACGGCCCAATGCGCGAACCGTTTATTGGCTATATGCAAGGTGGTTTATCTATTTCTCATATCATCACATCTGTTTGTTTAGCAGCAAAAAGAATGGAGGAATAATATGGATGTTTATGCATGGCTAGCACTCGCCCTGATGGCGGCTGGCGTGCTAGGAACCTTTGTACCAATGCTCCCGGGAATGTGGCTTGTATTTGCAAGCATACTAGGTTATGGCATTTTTGATGGATGGGTATCTTATCCAATTTGGTATGCCGTCATTGTCGGCGCTATTGCTATTGGGAGCACTTTCTTGGATTATGTCGGCGTAAGCATTGGTGCCGGTATGTTTGGCACGTCTAAATCACAATCAACAGGGGCCAATGTTGGTTCCTTCGTTGGCGGTTTTGTCAACAAGCGTTATGGCAGCCGCGTGGGTAGCGTTGTTGGATCTGTAGGCAGCGAGTATAAGGAGCACGGCTCTTTCAAAGCAGCAGTGCGTGCGTGTGCAGGCTCTTTGGTGGGTAGCGCAGTTGTATCCTTTATTCAGTTTGTGGTTGCACTTATCTTGTTTGTGATAACTTTTGTATTGATGTTGGGGGCGTATTGATGTTAAACAAAGAAACAAAAATAGCCGTGGTTTTTGGTGGCCCATCTGGAGAGTACGATGTGTCTTGCGTATCGGCAACAACCATCGTAAAAACACTTAAAGAAAGCGGCTATCAAAATATTTATCCTGTTGGTGTTTCCGCAAAAGGCAAATGGTATGGCCCTGTGGAAGTGGAAGACATCGAAGGCTTTCGACCAGAACGCTATGCAGATAAAGAGCTGGTGCTCCCACAATCACCAGGCGCTACCCTTTATGATGTAAAAAACTTTGCCCCTATTTTTGACGTAGATGTGGTATTTCCAATTATTCACGGCTCTTACGGCGAAGATGGTCATCTTCAAGCCTTTCTTGAAATGTGCCGCTTGCCATTTGTAGGCGCTGGCATGGGTGGGTCCTTTGTTGGTATGGATAAAGTATTCATGCGTGATATTTTAAAAGCACACGATATCCCACAAACCGACTATGTAGCGGTAAGACGTTACGATTTTGAAAAAGACAAGGCAGCAACGGTTGCTCGCCTAGAAGCGGCGCTTCCTTATCCAATGTTTGTAAAACCATCCTGCTCCGGCTCTAGCGTAGGAATCAGCAAGGCAAACAACAGCGAAGACTTGGTAAAAGCACTTGCCCTGGCTGCAAAATATGACAGCAAGCTTTTGGTAGAAAAAGGCGTCAACGCACGCGAAATAGAAACAGCGCTTTTGGGTAACTACGATGTAAAAATGGCAAGTCCAGGTGAAGTTGTAACAGAAGGCGTCTTTTACGATTACGATTCAAAATATGTACTCAACAACAGTGTCACAAAGGTGCCGGCAGATATTACCGAAGAGCAACGTGAAGCCATTGAGCATATTGGCAGAGAAACCTACAAAATTTTGGATTTGCAAGGATTTTGCCGTGCCGATTTCTTCATCGACAAGGACAATGGCGATATCCTGCTTAATGAAGTCAACACCCTTCCGGGCTTTACAGCGATTAGTATGTACGCAAAAATGTGGGCAGCTTCAGGCAAATCTCTTATCGACGTCATCGAGGAGCTTCTCACCCTTGCTTTTGAAAGAAAGAACGATGTATTAAGAAATTACACTGCATTTGGAGGTTAATATGGCTGGGAAATCAAAAAAACAAACGCAACGACCTGCGCCAAATGAAGACAAAAATGTGGCATTAAAACACGCCATTGAAGCAATGGAAAAACAATTTGGTGCCGGCACCATTATGCGCCTAGGTGACCAAACCAAGATGGAAATTGAAACCATTCCAACAGGCTCTATTGCCCTTGATAAGGCCTTGGGTGTTGGCGGTCTGCCAAAAGGCAGAATCATTGAAATCTATGGTCCTGAATCCTCTGGTAAAACAACTGTTGCCCTCCATTGTGTGGCAGAAGCGCAAAAGCTTGGTGGCACTGCGGCCTTTATCGATGCGGAGCATGCCTTAGATCCTGCCTATGCAAAGGCCATTGGCGTAGATACAGAAAATCTCCTTATCAGCCAACCAGACAATGGGGAACAAGCCCTTGAGGTCTGCGACGCGCTGGTGCGCAGCGGTGCCGTTGACATTATTGTTGTAGACTCTGTTGCAGCGCTTACACCACGCGCTGAAATTGAAGGCGAAATGGGCGATACTCACGTGGGTCTCTTGGCACGTCTTATGAGCCAAGCTTTGCGCAAGCTCACGGCCAACATTGGTCGCGCCAATACAGTAGTTATTTTTATCAACCAGGTGCGTGAAAAAATTGGTGTACTGTATGGCAATCCGGAAACCACCACCGGTGGTCGTGCGCTCAAGTTTTATTCTAGTGTACGCTTAGAGGTGCGCCGTGGTGAGCCAATCAAAAAGGGTACCGATATTGTTGGTAACCGCACCAAAATAAAGGTTGTTAAAAACAAGGTGGCTCCACCGTTCAAAACCGTTGAATTTGACATTCTCTATGGGGAAGGCATTTCAAACGAAAGCTCAATCATCGAGCTCGCAGCAGATTTGGGCGTTTTGGAAAAGAGTGGCTCTTGGTACTCCTATAAGGGTGAACGTCTCGGGCAAGGCCGCGACAATGTGCGCATTTACTTGAGAGAACATCCAGAAGTAGCCAAAGAAATTGAAGACCGTTTGAGAGATAGTGAAGGCGATATGCCAAGCACAGAAACCAAGGAAAAAGAGCTTTTGGAAGAAAACATGAAGGATATCCTTGATGACGATTTCTTAAACGATGACGACATGGATGAGCTCTGATGCAAGAAGAGAACAAACAAGCAGCACTCAAATTTCTGAACGTACGTATGCGTTCAGAATTTGAGATGCGCAGGTATCTAAAAAGAAAACAGGTGGAGGAAGACGAGATTGACGAAATCGTGGAGTACCTCTACCATTACAACTATTTGAATGACGAAGAATTCGCCAAGAGCTACATTAGAGATAAGCTCAATTTTAGCCCTTGTGGCCGCTATAAGCTGTCCTATGCCTTGGCAGAAATGGGCATTAATAGCTTTGTAGCTGAGGATGCCTTGGAGGAGCTTTTTCCTGAAGAGGTAGAGCGGGAACAATTGAAGCGCGCTTTTGCAAAGTGCAAACGCAAAGGAAAAACCTATGAGCAGGCTGTGCGCTATCTCTACGGCAAAGGCTATGGTGGAAGTATGCTCTCAGACTTGGAACGTTATTAAAAGGTGCACTTGCGTGTGCCTTTTTTTATTCGTGGCGCAAGCTAACGCTTGACAACGCGAAAAAATATGGTACTATAGGAATATCCTGTGGGCGGTTAGCTCAGTTGGTTAGAGTATCTGCTTGACATGCAGGGGGTCGCTGGTTCGAGTCCAGTATCGCCCAGGAACGAACGCATTCTTTTTAAGGATGCGTTTTTTTGTTATTTTTTCATAAGACAAAATATGGTAGAATGGTCGGGAATTAAAGAAATGAAAACCATGAGGTGAATTATCATGTTAGGTTTAAAGGAGATAGAATTGTCAGATAAAGACATTCTGCAGCGGTTTTTCGATGCCAGTCAAAACCAAAACTCCGAATGCACTTTCACAAATATGTATATGTGGCGTCGATGCTACGCTGTTCGTTGGGCAGTGAGCGACAACCATTTAATTGTAGAGCCAAATGCCTTTGAAGAAAGCTGGATTCTTCCACCCTATGGATTGGAGGAAGATGACAAGCTCTTTGCAGCTGCCATCAAGCATGCGAAGGAGGATTACGAAGAGCGTGGCAAAACGTTGCAGATTCGCGCCGTTACCGAAAAAGACAAGAAACGTCTAGAGCGCCTCTTCCCAGGTGCCTTTACCTTCGAAGAAGAAGTGGATATTGAAGATTATATTTACGATGGCGAAAAAATGCGTACCCTTGCAGGTCGTAAGCTGAGCAAAAAACGCAATCACATCAACGGCTTTAAAGCAGAGTATCCGGAGTATGAGCTCGTGCCGCTCACGAGTGATAATGTTAGCGAGGCGTGGGATTTTGTCGAAAGATGGTGTGGTGAGCGCAACTGCGCTTTGAGCATCAACGATAGCCTATTGTGTGAACGACAAGCCATCAGTGATGCCTTGGAGCAGTTTGACGTTTTGGACTATAAGGGCCTCATGATACGCATTGATGGGCGCATCGTTGCCTTAACTTTGGGAGAAATGGTCAACAAGGATACGGTGGTTATTCACATAGAAAAAGCTTTTGCAGGATACCGTGGGCTATATACCTTTATCAACCAAGCTTTTTTAAATTATTACTGGCAGGACGTGAAATATGTTAACCGCGAGGAGGACATGGGCCTAGAGGGCTTACGCCACGCCAAACGATCCTATTATCCGGAATACCTTCTAACTAAATATAAGGCTGTGTTGGTGAAGTGATGAAAAAACAAGTGCGTATGGCGCAAGCGAGCGACCTAGATGCCATTCGTCATCTTTGGGACTACGCTTTCCATGATGGTGAAACCTTTGAACGGTGGTACTTTGAAAATTATTTTTCTTTAAATGAATGCTTTGTAGCTACAGTAGATGGCACAGTGGCAGCAAGCCTGCAGGTAATTGAGCTAGAGACGTGTACCAAAACGGACGTCATAAAAACAGGCTATATTGTTGGTGTAGATACCTTCCCAGAATTTCGCGGCATGGGTCTTACGGCGATGCTTTTGCAAGAAGTGATCAATGTTTATGCGCCACAAAAAGGTCTGAAGCTCTTGCAGCTTATGCCCTTTGAAGCAGGTTTTTATAAGCCTTACGGGTTCGTTTTTAGCGATTATCATGCCAATATGAAGCTTCCTCTTGAGGAGTTTTATTCAGCCACAAGTAAGATGATGGCTCAGAGCTATCATTGGAAGCGCGTGGATTGCAGCAATGCGCGAAATTATTTTGAAACCCTAGAAAGTGTCTACAACAAGGCAGCAGCGTCCTACGACTGCTATGTAGCTAGAAAAACCGAGCGCCGCTGGCGTGCAGTTTTGGACGACATAGCTATGGAAGATGGGCAGCTCATGCTTTTGTTTGATGAAAACGAAAACGCCTGCGGTTATATTGTTTATTGTTTTAAGGACGATGCACTCTTTGTGCGCGAGGCGGTGAGCGTGGACAAAAAGGCCAGAGCGGCGCTGTATTATTTTATAGCGGGACACCGCTCGCAGGTTTCTTTCGTGCAATGGTCAGCGCCGGAAAAGGAGGACGTGGTTTTTGGACGCGCAAAGGATAAAACAAGTGTGCAATATTATCCATTTATGATGAGCCTTGTTATAGACCCTAGCGTTGTTGCAAGCTTTGCAGCTTTTTTACCAGAGGAGAATTGTACCTTCAGCGTAGAAGGTTGCGGCAGCTACAACTGGCAAAAAGACACAAGAAATATTATAAAAATCAGCGATACCTCTCGTAGTGCGGCGCTTAGCAGAGCGCAGCTTACAGCTCTTGTGTTTGACCGTGCTGGATATGATGCAGAGGATGAAGACATCCAAAATTTGGCGGACTTGTTTCGCTATAAATCGGCGGCTTTCAACAATGAGTATTTTTGAGGCATCTAACCTTGAAATTTTGCCCAAAATTCGTTATCCTTTAATATGAATGCGATTTTTTATTTGAGCCATATCGCAACAATTCATTGTAGGAGGTCCACAATGGCATCAAATCTGAGACTAGAAGAGATTTCTGCAGAACAATTTTTCAACATGGTTCTTGCAGGTGCAGATAATTTGGATTTACATAAAGAAAGCGTCAATCAGCTTAATGTGTTCCCAGTGCCGGATGGCGATACCGGAACCAATATGGCTATGACGATGCAGTCGGCTGCAAAATTTATTCGTAAGGTAGAAACGCCTTGCATCGAAGACTACGCTACTCAGGCAGCCTTTGGTGCTGTTATGGGTGCACGTGGCAATTCTGGCGTTATTTTTTCGCAAATTTTAACAGGTTTTGCCAAAGGACTTTCAGGCTGCGATGTGATTGGCAGTCAGGAGCTTGTAAATGGTTTTAATTCCGGCGTGCAAGCAGCATATAAGGCTGTAAGCAATCCAATGGAAGGCACTATTTTAACTGTTGTCCGCGAGGCAAGTGAAGCTTTGAGTGCCAAGTACAAAAAAGACATGGATATTCTTGAATGCTTACGTATTTACATTAAAGCTGGTCACGAAAGCCTTGAAAGAACACCGGAGCTTTTACCTGTCCTCAAGCAAGCTGGGGTAGTGGATGCAGGTGGTACAGGTTTCCTATACGTTATTGAAGGTATGCTTGCAAGTCTTGAAGGCAAAACCATCGAAAAAGCAGAGAACGTTGAAGTTGATACTGAAGATTTGAACGAGCAGTTCGATCATTTTGCTGCCAATCCAGAAGATATTGCTTATCCATACTGCACAGAATTTTTGGTGCGTACAGACCATAAGGATATTGAAGAGGACATCGAGAAATTAAAAGCCATGCTCAGTCCTTTGGGCGATTGTATGCTTGTTGTAGGTGCAGGAAGCACCATCAAGGTGCACGTGCATACAGATAGACTCGCACGTGTTATTGAAGCGGGCGCATCCTTGGGTGAATTGGATGATATTAAAATCAACAATATGCGCTCCCAAAACAGAGAGCTTCAAAGCCAAAATAAGGCTGTAGAAGACAACACCGTTTATGAGGATGCCATTATTGTAGTGTGCAATGGTGCAGGTATTTCTGATATTTTCAGTGGCCTTGGCGCAACCCATATCATCAGTGGCGGTCAGACCATGAACCCATCCACCCAAGATTTCTTGGATATTATTGATAAAATCAAGGCGGAGCGTATTTATATTTTGCCAAACAACAAGAACATTGTCATGACAGCAGAACAAGCTGCTGATATGGCGGATTTTGAAGACGTTTATGTTGTGCCATCCAAAACCTTCCCACAAGGGATTGCAGCGCTCATGGGTTATATGCCAGACATTGATGTGGAAGACAACATTGAGAACATGAAAGAAAGCATGGCTGGTGTGCAAAGCGGTGAAATTACCCAAGCAGTACGTGACACCAATATTGATGGCGTAGAAATTCATGAAAATGAATATATGAGTATTGTCAATGGTAAAATCGCAGCATCCAAGCCAACCCTAGAAGAAGCGGTAGAAGCTATGGTAGACGTTATGCTCCAAGAAGATGCCGAGCTCATTTCCTTGCACTTTGGTGACAATGTAGAAGCAGCCGATGCAGAGGCTTTGGTTGAACAGCTAGAAGAAAAATACGAGGATGTGGAATTCGAACTCTATGATGGAGGCCAAAGCGTATACCATTATATTGTGTCAGCAGAATGAGGTAACAACTATTCATGAAAATTGCAATTGTAACGGATAGCACAGCGGATCTTTCTGAAGAGTTTGTTGAAAAATACGATATTAAGGTTATTCCTCTTATTGTGAATTATGGAGGAAAATCTTACAGAGACCGCGTAGACTTATCCAATAGAGACTTTTACGAGTACATCAAAGATGTAAAAACCTTGCCAACAACTTCTCAAGCGACGCCGGCAGAATTTGCTGAAATTTACAAGAAATGCAAAGAAGAAGGTTATGATAAGATTATCTCTATACATATTTCCACAGAAATGAGCGGCACTTGCCGAGGGGCGAAGGTTGCTGCAGATATGGTTAAGGATGAGATTGAGGTGGCTGTTGTGGACAGCCGCACTGTAACCTTGGGCCTTGGTTTGGTTGTGGTTAATTTGGCTGAATACATCCAAAATAATCCGCAAGCAAGCTGGGAAGAAGTACAGACGTGGCTTCGCGATTTTGCCAAAAATACGAAAATCCTATTTCTCATAGATTCTCTAGATAATCTTCAAAAAGGTGGACGCATAGGCAAGGCCAGCTATCTCTTAGGCTCTGTGCTTAATATCAAACCTATTTTGGCTGTGGAAGATGGTTTTATTTTGGCGCATGAAAAAGTACGCGGTAAAAAAATTGAAAAGGTTTTAGACAGTTTAACAGAAGCTGCGCTTTCAATGATTGATCCAGATAAAAAACTGTATTTTGGTTTGGGTGCCAATAGCGATGCGTATTTTGACTTATTTGAAGAACGCATCATGCCAGCGCTAGAAGCTCATCAGCATGGTGGAATGGAAAAAATGAGCAAATGTGAGATGGGTGCTGTCGTCACAACACATATCGGACTCGGTGCAGTGGGGATTGCTTTTAGCCAAATTTAAGGGGTGCTTAGCATGTTTAAAAACAAGAAAAAAAGTGAGTTTGAACGTATGCACAAGGATTTCCATAAAAAACAAAAGAAGCTTGCAAAGAAAATGGAACGCAGAAAACGTTTCACTAAAAGAGTTCTTGACTGTGTAAATCCGTTTGCTCAGAAAAAGGAGCCCGCTAAAGTGAAAACGAAAAAGCAAAAGCAAGCAAAGGCTCGTAAAAGCGCGGTGCGTTTCAAGGGTGTAGTAAAGGTGAAAAATGGCGAAAGACTTCTAGCCATCTTTACCGCTTGCGTTGGATGCACGGCCTTAACAGCTGCTGCTATGACCCTAGCGATGCGCGCAAAACAAAAAGCCATTGCTACAGAGCTAGAAGCCAAGTGCGAAGCCAATGCCATCGAAGAGTATTCTGTGGCACCACAGACAGATTATAATAAGGCAAGCATTGAGGAATTAGAAAAAGCACTTCTGCGCGTAGAAAATGAGCTGAGCGTTGTAGAAGAAGCACTGAACAACAAAAAACAATAAGCAAAGAGAGCGCGAGCTGTGATGGCCGCGCTCTGTTTTTTTGCAAGAAATTTTCTTTGAAATATGCTTGCTTTTAGTGCAAAATCATGGTAATATAATTGACGTTGTAAAAACACACAGCTTTCTGTTTCGCGCCCTGGAGCTCACATGGGTGAGAGGGACGTGTTAAGAAGAAGGCTGGAAGAAAAAATCCAAATTATGAGAGGAGGTGCCAAAATGTCAGTCGTATCTATGAAACAACTTTTAGAGGCTGGGGTACATTTTGGTCATCAAACACGTCGCTGGAATCCTAAGATGGCGCCGTACATTTTTGCAGAAAGAAATCAAATCTACATCATTGACTTAGCAAAAACTGTTAAGCTTATCAATGAAGCTTATGATTTCGTAAGAGATGTTGTAGCTGAAGGCAAGCCTGTTCTTTTCGTAGGCACCAAGAAGCAAGCTCAAGAATCCATCAAAGAAGAAGCTATTCGCGCAGGCGAATACTATGTAAACGAAAGATGGTTGGGCGGTATGCTTACCAACTACAAGACCATCGAAACCCGTATCAAGCGTCTTTTCGAACTTGAAAAGATGGAAGAAAACGGTACCCTCGAACTTATGACCAAGAAAGAAAAAGCTCTTCTCCTTGGCGAAAAAGAAAAGCTCGAACGCTTCCTCGGTGGTATCAAGAACATGCCAGAACTTCCAGGTGCTATTTTCGTAGTAGACCCTAAGAAGGAAAAGATTGCTGTTCACGAAGCTCGCAAGCTTGGTATCCCAGTTGTAGGTGTTGTTGACACCAACTGCGATCCAGACGAAATCGATTTCGTTATCCCTGGTAACGACGATGCAATCCGTGCAGTAAAGCTCTTAACTTCTGTTATTGCTGATGCTGTTGTCGAAGCTAAGCAAGGCGCTGCTTCTGCTGAAGAAATTCAAGCTGAAGAAGTTGTAGCTGAAGCTGAATAATTTTGTATAATAAGGTAACCGAGTTGGTTTCAATGAGGTTACCTTTTTTAGAATTAAAATTCCTTAACGTCTAATTATTTAGGAGGAAATCATCGTGGCAAACATTACTGCTTCTATGGTAAAAGAATTACGTGAATCTACTGGCGCTGGTATGATGGACTGCAAACGTGCACTCCAAGAAACCGATGGCAACATGGACAAGGCTGTTGACTACCTTCGTGAACAAGGTATTGCTGACTCTGCTAAGAAGAGCGGCCGTATCGCTGCTGAAGGCGTTATCGCTTCTTACATCCACATGGGTGGCAAAATTGGCGTTCTCGTTGAAGTAAACTGCGAAACCGACTTCGTTGCTAACACCGATGCGTTCAAAGAATTTGCACAAAGCATTGCTATGCACATCGCTGCAGCTAACCCTAAGTATGTAACCCGTGAAGAAGTTTCCCAAGCTGAAATCGATCACGAACGTGAAGTACTTACCGCTCAAGCACTTAACGAAGGCAAGCCTGAAAAGATTGTTGAAAAGATGGTTGAAGGCCGCTTGAAGAAGTTCTACAGCGAAATCTGCTTGCTTGACCAACCATACATTCGTGCTGAAAAGGACGAAACTGTTGAAACTATTGTTAAGGAAGCCATCGCTCAATTTGGCGAAAACATCAAGGTTCGTCGTTTCGTACGTTACGAAATGGGCGAAGGTCTTGAAAAGCGTGTTGACGACTTCGCAGCAGAAGTTGCAGCTCAAGCTGGTATCTAATCAACAGCTCGTTATGAAGTTATTGAATCCTGAGAGAGTAAAATAGACTTTCTCAGGATTTTTTTTGCGAGTGAATAATAAAAATCAATATAAGGATTTGTATCCATAACAGTTCCTTTTATGGCCTTCCTTTGCTATAATAGATAGAGAAAATTAGAAGAGATGAATACTTGTTTTGGGGGTATGACAATGGAAGCTAAATACAAGCGCGTAATAATCAAGCTCAGCGGGGAAGCACTCGCTGGCGAACAGGCCTTTGGCCTTGAAAGCAACACCTTAAACAGCTTGGCACATCAAGTTGCAGAAATTGCCGGCTTAGGTGTGGAAGTCGCTGTAGTTGTTGGTGGCGGCAACATTTGGCGTGGTGTCACTGGTGCGAAGCGTGGCATTGACCGCGCAACTGCCGATTACATGGGCATGCTCGCTACTGTTATCAACGCACTTGCTCTACAAGATGTGTTGGAAAGCCACGGCGTTGACACACGCGTTATGTCTGCAATTGAAATGCGTGAAGTTGCTGAGCCTTATATTAAGAGAAGAGCTATTCGCCATCTTGAAAAAGGTCGCGTTGTTATTTTTGCTGCAGGCACAGGTAACCCGTTCTTCTCAACAGATACAACTGCTGCCCTTCGCGCTGCTGAAATTGAAGCTGAAGCCATTCTTATGGCCAAAAAAGTTGATGGCGTTTATGACAGCGATCCAAAGACTAATCCAGAGGCAAAACGCTTTGAAACTCTTACCTTCCTTGATGTACTCAACAAGGGCTTAAAGGTTATGGATTCTACAGCCATTTCTTTGTGCATGGATAACCATATTCCTCTTCAAGTGTTCAACATCAACGAAGAAGGCAATATGATGAAGGCTGTTATGGGTGAAAAAATCGGTACTCTCGTAGGAACAGGGGAATAAAAATGATTGATGAAATTTTAATGGACTCAGAAGAACGTATGGAAAAATCCATTGAGCGTTATAGAGATGACCTTGCTACCATTCGTACTGGTAAAGCAAGTGCTTCTATGCTCAATGGTATCACTGTAGAATATTATGGCGCACCAACCCCACTCAACCAAGTGGCAAACGTAAGCTGCCCATCTCCAGATCTTATTACCATCCAACCATGGGACAAGGGCATCATTAAGGACATCGAAAAGGCCATCCAAAAGTCGGATTTGGGTCTAAACCCTGGCAACGATGGCATTATGATTCGTTTGCCAATTCCACAGCTCACCAAGGAAACACGTGTAGAATTGTCCAAGCAAGCCCACAAAAAGGCAGAAGAAGCAAAGGTTCATATCCGCAACATCCGTCGTGATGCCAACGATTCTGTAAAGAAGCTCGAAAAGGGCAAGGAAATCACCGAAGACGAATCCAAGGGCGCACAAGACGATATTCAAAAGCAAACCGATGCTGCAGTAGAACGCATCGAAAAAATCTACGCAGAAAAAGAAAAGGATATTATGACCGTATAATATTTAGCAAAAGCCGAGGACGCATTGTTCTTGGCTTTTTTATATCGAAATTTCGTGGTTGACTATAGCATTGGCTTGAGGTAAAATATTAAACGCTGGAGGGCGATTCATAAGAAATGATGGCTGGATAAGGCGCTGACTGAGATGTCGGCACTTTATCCAGCTTTTTTGATTGAAGGAGGATTATATGCAGGAAAATTTGTTGACAGCACCGGTTCGAAGGACCTATTTTAAATATTTGGCGGCTGCTTTTGGCAGTTCGATGATTACGTGCATCTATGGCATTGTAGACACTGCTGTTGTTGGTCATGCTATTGGTCCGGTGGGGAGTGCAGCTCTGGCGGTTGTTATGCCAATATGGACCATTTTTTATAGCCTGGGGTTACTGGTAGGTATTGGTGGTTCGGTGGCCTACAGTTTTTACATGGGGCAGGGAAAAAAAGAGAAGGCGAACGCTTATTTTACACTTTCACTTGGTTTCTGCGCATTGCTCGCTTTGATCGTTTGGGGCGGCATCGCTCTTTTTGAAGAGGAGATGCTTCGCTTTTTTGGCGCCGATGATGTGCTCTTGGCCTTGGCAAAAAGCTATATGCTTCCGGTTTTGGCTGTTATTCCAGCATTTCCGTTTACGCAGCTTCTAGCGGCGTTTTTGCGCAATGACCATGTTCCACAGCTCGCGACCTTGGCTGTGATTTGTGGTGGCGTGTTTAATATATTTGGTGATTTTTTCTTTGTGTTTTATTTGGACTATGGCATCTTGGGGGCAGGTCTTGCCACCTCGATGGGTGCGGTGATATCGATTACGGTCATGCTTACGCACTTTGTCTCAAAAAATAATGGGCTAAAGCTGGTGCGTGTGTATGGCATCCTGCACAAGGCCAAAACGGTGATTCATTTTGGTGCAGCGTCCTTTATTTCTGATGTTGGTATGGGTGTTGTAGTCATGCTCTTTAACCGTAGCATCATGACTTATTTTGGTACAGATGCCCTGGCTGTTTATGGCGTTTTGGCACAGATGGCGGTTGTGGTACAGGCAGCTTCCTATGGGATTGGACAGGCAGCCCAGCCAATGCTTTCTGTGAATTACGGTGCGTCAGCACTTGATCGTGTGGATGAAATAAAGCATTGGGCCTTTTTAACAGCGGCCGTTTTTGGCCTAGTTTGGTTGGGATTGTTTATGGCATGGCCAAACGCTTTTGTCTATTTTTTTATGAAACCGACGGCAGAGGTTTTGGCAATAGCGCCGTCTATTTTGAGAACTTATGCCGTTGGCTTTTTGTTTGTGGCCTTTAATGTGGTTGCGACGTATTATTTTCAATCGGTCATGCGTCCAAAGGAGGCGCTTTATGCCTCTCTTGCACGCGGATTTGTGCTTTGTGGCGTGCTTATTTTTGTGCTTCCAGCGATTTTTGGCCCAAGTTTGATTTGGTGGGTCATGCCTATTACAGAGACTTTGGTATGCGCTTATTGTGTTTTACAGATAAAAAAATAAAAGTTTAAGGATTGGTTAAAAAGCCAATCCTTTTCTTTTGCAGATGAATTTATAGTGGGTATGTGGTAATATATTAAGTGATTGTCCATATTTAAAATGGAGGTTTACGAATGGAAAACGAAAAATTACATCATACGCTAGACGATATTATGGGCGGAAGTATTCCAAAACACATAGCGATTATTATGGATGGTAATGGGCGTTGGGCGACGGCCAAAAACATGGTTCGCTTGGCTGGCCATCGTGCTGGTGTCGAATCTATCGAGGAAATTTTACAAACGGTAAAAAAAGTGGGCACCAAATATTTCACTGTCTATGCATTTTCTACCGAAAACTGGAGCAGACCAGAAGAAGAAATCGATGGTTTGATGAAGCTTTTTGTAGAGTTTATTGACAAAAAAATTGATAAGCTTAATGCTGAAGGCGTTTGTGTGCGTACCATTGGTGATACGAGCAAGTTGCCAATGCGCGTGCAAGAGAAGATAAAGAGTGCCTACGCACTGACAAAAGACAACGACGAGGTTATTTTTAATATCGCGCTCAATTACGGTGGACGACAAGAAATTGTCCATGCATGCCGTCAGCTCGCAAAAAAATGTGAAAATGGCGAGATGCATTACACAGATATCGATGAGGCAATGATGGCAGCATACCTAGATACTGCGGGCCAGCCTGATCCGGATTTGTTGATTCGCTCCTCTGGAGAGCTCAGACTAAGCAATTTTATGCTTTGGCAAATAGCCTATTCCGAAATTTGGATTACGGATACCCTTTGGCCAGATTTTCGTGAAGGCGACCTTTTCGATGCCATTTATGCTTATCAAAAACGCAACCGCCGCTTTGGCGGATTGAAAAAGTAGGTGGTAGCATGAAAACGCGTATTTTAACAGCGATTGTTGGTATTCCTGTCGTCTTAGGATGTATTTTTGGACCTCTTCCGCTGATTTATCTCTTCGCTGCCGTCATGATGCTCGTCCTTAATGACGAATTGGCCAAGATGCAAAAGGAAAAGCTCAAGCCCCTGTTTCATCAGCTGAGCATGGTTAATGCGGTGGTGGCTTTGGGATGTTATGTCTTTTTAACGAAGGATTTGGCCTTTATTTTTGCTATTTTAAACGTGCTCTTTATGGCAGAGGTGGTGTTTGCCTATCCACGCATTGAACTGCACGAAGCGGCTCTTTTGGCCCTTTCGACCATTTATGCCACATGGTTGCCACTACACATGATTGCTTTACGTTCTATGGACTATGGCGCATGGATGTTGATGTGTGTGTTTATTATGGTTTGGGTGTGTGATTCCTGTGCCTATTTTACAGGCATGGGTATCTATAAAACCATTGGTAAGAAGTTCCGTACCAAGCACCGCATGGCGCCAAATCTTTCACCAAACAAAACCATCGAAGGGGCTATCGGTGGCATTACAGGAACAATCATTGCGGCAATCATTGTAGAACGCTTTTTGCCGATTGAAATGAGTCTTCTACTGACCGTTCTTTTAGGGCTTATGGTGGCCGTTGGTGCTATTGTTGGCGACCTGTTTGAAAGCTATCTCAAGCGCTCCTTTGATGTAAAAGACAGCGGAAAAATTTTGCCGGGCCATGGTGGCTTTGCAGATCGTTTTGACAGCTTTCTTTTGGTGGCGCCACTTTGTTACTATTTTTTTAGTATGATGATTGTTTAACTGCTAGGAGGTTATTTATGAAGCATCTTGCAGTCTTGGGTTCAACAGGATCCATTGGCACACAAACCTTGGACGTTGTTGACGCTTTGGAAAACCAAAAGGTCGAGATTTTATCGGCCCATCGCAACAAAGCGCTTTTGCACGAACAAATAAAGAAATATCAGCCAACGCACGTGTTCATTACCGATGCCGAAACCTATGATTATTTCAAAGGACTTCGTGCTGAAACACCGGGCGTTCATTATCACTATATGTGGGACGATTACAGCAGCTGCTTAGAAAACATCGACCTAGTTATAGGTGCTATTACGGGCGCAGCTGGGATTGCACCAACCCTCGATTCCCTTAAGGCTGGATTACGCATTGGCCTAGCCAATAAGGAGACCATGGTAGAAGCTGGTGATTTGGTTTTGGAGTTACTCCAAAAGCATGGCGGCGAAATCATTCCTGTGGATTCTGAGCACTCGGCTATTTTCCAATGCTTAGAGGGGCGTCCAGAAGAAGTAAGCAAAATTATTCTCACAGCCTCTGGTGGTCCTTTCCGCACATGGGAAACAGAACGCTTTGCTTCTATTACAAAAGAAGACGCGCTCAAGCATCCTAACTGGAGTATGGGTGCGAAAATCACCATCGATTCTGCAACTATGGTCAATAAGGGTTTAGAAATCATCGAAGCACATTATCTGTTTAACTGTGATTATGACAATATCCAAGTTGTTGTCCATCCAGAGAGTGTGGTGCATTCTATGGTTCAATTCGTTGATGGCGCTGTAAAAGCACAGCTCGGCCTTCCGGATATGAAGCTGCCCATTCAATTGGCTATGACCTATCCAAACCGCGTGCATACTGGGTTTGAGGCTATGGATGTATGGTCCATGGGTACCCTTCATTTTGAAAAGCCACGCTTTGATGTGTTCCAAGGCATTGGGATGGCCTATGATTGTGGCAAAAAAGGTGGTTCTGCTCCGATTGTTATGAATGCAGCCAATGAGGTTGTCGTAACAGCTTTCTTGAGAGATCAAATTCGCTTTGTTGATATTGTGCCAACGGTACAAGCCGTTGTAGATAAAATGCAATGGGAAAAGGTAGAATCACTGGAGCAAATTTACGACATTGATACACGTGCACGCGAAAAAGCGCTAGAATTATTAAAGATTTGAGTTGATTGAATGAATATTATTATTGCGGTTTTATTGCTAGGCTTTTTGGTTGCTGTTCATGAATTTGGCCATTTTGTGGTAGCAAAAATCAGCGGTATGTATGTAGAAACCTTTAGTATTGGCATGGGTCCTAAAATTGCATCCTTTCAAAAGGGTGAAACGGAGTACACGCTGAGTGCCATTCCTGCTGGTGGTTTTGTCAGCGTTCGCGGCATCAGTGGCAGTGGTGAGGACGAGGATCCAGACGACCCGCGCCTTTTTCAAAACCGTCCGATTATTCACCGCCTCCTTTTTGTTTTGGCAGGGCCAGCAATGAATATGCTCTTGGCACTTCTCGTGCTTTTGGTGATGTATATGAATATCGGGGCCAATGATATCAATCCAGAAAGCCCGGCCATTATAGCTGAGGTGAATGAAGCCTCTCCAGCCTTTGAAGCTGGGCTCAGGGCTGGGGATAAGATTACAAGCGTCAATGGTAAAGCTGTAAAGGCGTGGACAGATATGGACGCCTTTATGGAAACAGCTGATGGGAGCACCATTGAAATTGGCTATTTGCGAGATGGTGAGGCGCAGCAGACAGCCCTTACACCAAGCTATAGCGACAGCCTCAACCATTATGCCCTTGGTGTTACAAAAAAAGTGAAATATGTCCATGTGGATTTAAGCTTCAAGCAAGCCCTTACTCAATCCACTCTAGTAACAGCAGGCATGAGCACCATCATTTTTGACGCCGTGCTGGACTTGGTTACGGGGCGCACAGCAGTCAACGACGAAGAAGGTGGTTTGTCAGGACCAGTTGGGATTGTTAATGCCATTGGCGATTCTGTTGAGCAGGGTGCGTGGGTTGTTGTGAGCCTTTTGGCGGTGCTTTCGGTGAACTTTGGTATTTTAAATATGCTCCCAGTACCGGGTCTTGATGGCAGCCGATTTTTATTCATTACCATAGAAGCCATTCGTGGCATTCCAATCAGCCAGGATAAAGAAATGATTGTTAACTTTATTGGGATGCTTGCCTTGATGGCCTTAATGATTTATGTAACCTACAACGATATTTTACGAGTGATAAACTAGAGGTGAAACTATGAGACGCGAAACAAAATCATTTTTAATTCGCGATTGCGGTATGGGGTCAAAGTATCCTGTAACCATTCAGTCAATGACCAACACCGATTCCCACGACGCAGTGGCAACACTCGCGCAGGTGGAACAACTTGCAGCCCTTGGCGCAAAGATTGTGCGTGTGGCAGTACCAGATATGGATGCTGTAAAAAGCGTGGCAGAGGTCGCAAAAAAGAGCAGTGTGCCAATTGTGGCAGATGTACACTTTGACCATAAAATTGCCATTGCTTGCCTCGAACAGGGTGTGGATGCGGTGCGTATTAATCCAGGCAACATTGGTGGCCTCGATAAGCTTTTGGCTGTGATCGAAAAAGCCAAGGAAAAGGATGCTGCCATCCGTATTGGCGTCAACTCCGGCTCCATCGAAAAGGAATTTTTGGAAGAATTTGGCCATCCCTGCCCAGAAGCCATGGTCAAAAGTCTTGAAAAATATGTCAGCTTTTGCGAAGCCCACGGCTTTACCAAGCTTGTGCTTTCTGTAAAAAGCTCTGATGTGTCAATGATGATTCGTGTCAACGAAATGGTGGCAGAACGCTTCCCATACCCATTACATCTTGGTGTCACAGAAGCGGGTACTGTGCGCAGTGGTACCATTAAATCCTCTGTTGGCATTGGTGCTCTCTTGGCCGAAGGCATTGGCGATACCATCCGTGTATCCCTCACAGGAGATCCTGCCAATGAAATTCCTGTCGCGGCGGGCATTTTGAAATCACTAGGGCTTATGGAAGCTGGCGTGGATGTTGTGAGCTGCCCAACGTGTGGACGCACACAAATCGACTTGGCGCATTTGGCCGAAGAGGTAGAGGCGCTTTGCCAACCAATCACCAAGCCACTCAAAATTGCTGTTATGGGTTGTGTGGTCAATGGTCCAGGGGAGGCCCGCGAGGCCGACCTCGGTATTGCAGGCGGCAAGGGCGCAGGGATTATTTTCCGTAAGGGTGAGGTTGTGAAATCCTGCAAGGAAGATGAGCTCCTTTCAGCCTTTAAGGAAGAGCTTGCAAAGTTATTAAGCGAATAAATTCCAAACCTTCGAGCTTGTCTCGGAGGTTTTTTATATGGCAATCTTGCGTTAAAAAATATCATCTCGTATAATGATAAATGTTAATCAAATAATTGAACCGATTTGGAGGGTCTAAATAATATGAGAATGAAATATGCTCTTATTCCAACTTTGCGCGATGTCCCAGCAGAAGCGCTGATTCCTAGTCATCAGCTCCTGCTCAAGGGTGGCTACATTCAAAAGGTAGCCGCTGGTATGTATACCTATTTACCTCTAGGTAAGCGCGTGCTTGCTAAAGTTGAGCAAATTGTTCGCGAAGAAATGGATGCAGCAGATGGCCAAGAAATCCTTATGCCAATCACTCAACCTGCAGAGCTTTGGGAAGAGTCAGGCCGTTGGGCTGCTTATGGTGATGAAATGTTCCGTGTCGTTGACCGTCACGGCCGTGAATTCTGCCTTGGGCCAACCCATGAAGAAGTTGTTACCGATGTTTGCCGTCAATTCATCCGCAGCTACAAGCAGGTGCCACTTCGTCTTTATCAAATTCAAAACAAGTACCGCGATGAACGTCGCCCACGCTTTGGTCTTATGCGCGGTCGTGAATTTGTCATGAAAGATTTGTATTCCTTTGATATCGACGAAGCTGGGCTCGATAAGGCCTACGAAGAAATGTATGAAGCCTACAACAAAATCTTTACCCGTTGTGGCCTCACCTTCCGTCCGGTTTTGGCAGACAGTGGCCAAATCGGTGGCGGCTATACCCACGAATTTACAGCCCTTGCTGAAAACGGCGAAGGGACCATCGCTTATTGCGACGGCTGCGACTTTGCTGCCAATATTGAAATCGCAGAAGCAAAGCCACAAGCCTGCGCTGATAAAAACGATGCCGCAGAAGTGGAAAAAATCTCCACACCAAACATCAAATCCATCGAAGATATTTGCGCTTTCTTAAACGATGAACCAACCAACTCCATTAAGAGTGTGCTCATGCGTGCCGATGATGAGCTCATTATGGTGCTCGTGCGTGGTGACCGCGAAGTGAACGATGTAAAGGTTCAACACGCGCACCCATGCCTTGCTATCGATATGGCAGAAGAAGACTTTATTGTAGAAAAAATCGGTGCGCATCCAGGTTCCTTGGGCCCTGTGAACCTTAAAGATGTGCCAATTTATGCAGACCTCGAATTAAAAGGTCGTACCGGTATGGTTTGTGGTGCCAATGAAGACGATTTCCATTTTATCCATGTAAATATGGAACGTGATCTTCCAAACGTTACCTATCATGACCTTCGTATGCTTAACGAAGGCGAACCCTGCCCAGTTTGCGGTCGACCAATCAAAACCGCGCGTGGCATTGAAGTGGGTCAAGTCTTTAAGCTTGGTACCAAGTATTCCGAAGCCTTGGGCGCCACTGTCCTCAACGAAGAAGGCAAGTCTGTGGTTCTTCAAATGGGCTGCTATGGTATTGGTGTAAGCCGTACAGTAGCTGCAGCAGTAGAACAATTCCATGACGACAAGGGTCTTATGTGGCCAAAAGCCCTCGCACCATACCATGCAAGCTTGGTTGTAGTAAACATCAACAACGAAGAACAAATGGAAGCTGGCGAAAAGCTCTATGCTGAGCTTCAAAAAGCAGGCTTTGATATTCTTCTTGACGACCGCAAGGAACGAGCTGGCGTAAAGTTTAACGATGCTGACCTCATTGGCCTTCCAGTACGCATTACTGTTGGTAAGAAAATTTCCGAAGGTATTGTTGAATATAAGCTTCGCAACAGTGACGAGGTTCAAGAGCTTGCTGTGGAAGATGTTCTTCAAGCACTCACCGACTTTTATCAAGATTAATTTGGGTGATGACCATGAGCACACAAGCGTGTGAAGATGCACGTCCTTTTAAGCTGGACGAATTTGTAAAACACTGCAGTGTGAACAAAATTGAAATACATAAAAAAGAAAACGTTTTGCAGCTTGAGTTGGTCATGCCAGAGGTAATTGATATTCAAAGCTACGATGAGCTTTCGGTTTTTTATTTAAAGCAGCTTGCTGACGTGCTAGGCGAAATAACGGCTCAATTGAAACTACGACTCATCCCTGTGTACAAGCCAGAACAGCTTGGAGAGGTTTTACAAAAGGCAGAGGTCTTGTGGCATCTTTTGGATGTACACAACTTCCATATCTTTTTAAAGGCAGAGCTGGAGCATGACTGTGTAAGGGTGCATTGCTCCAATGAAATTGCCTTTAAGGCAAAAATTGACAGCCCTGTCTTTCGCCATCATTTGGATACGCTCTTAGAAAGCATGGTAGGCAAAAAGTTTGTGGTAGAAACAGTATTCACTGAAGACAGTGAGCTACGCCCTGTGCCAGACGATTTCTTTGGCCCATCCGAAAAATGGTTGGCTGTGAGAAGTGAGAGCCCGAAGCCGCCGAAGAAACAAGTTTTGACACCAAGCGGGTCAAAGCCATCGGCGCCTAGCTATGCGGGTGGCGTACTAAAAGGGAAGTTGATTAAATCTCTGCCAATAGAGATTTGCGAGATTGTTGATGAAGAAAAGAGTGCTTGCGTTGCAGGCACTCTTTTTGACCTTGATGTGCGCACACTAAAATCCGGCCGTGCGCTTATTACCTTTAACATCACCGACCATACCGACTCCATTGCCTGTAAAATATTTGCCGACAAGGATGAGGCGGATGCCTTAAAGGCAGAGCTAAAATCTGCCTCTGCAATCAAGGTGCGTGGCAAGGTGCAGTATGACACCTATAGCAATGAAATTGGCATGATTGCCTACGACATCAACAAGCATACATTGGCGTGTCGCTTTGACGATGCTGAAAAGAAGCGTGTGGAGCTTCATTTGCATACGCAGATGAGTTCAATGGATGGGATGAATGACGTGAAAGACCTAGTAGGTCTGGCTGCGCAAATGGGCCACAAGGCCATCGCAATTACCGACCATGGTGTGGTGCAAGCTTTCCCAGATGCTTATTCGGCAGGGAAAAAATATGGCGTTGACATCATTTATGGCATCGAAGCCTATATTATTGATGACGAAGAGCCAAACGTTAGTTATGCCCATCAAAAGGCATACCACTGCATTGTTCTAGCCAAAAATATGACAGGCCTAAAAAACCTCTATCGCTTGGTAACAGAATCTCAGCTTCGTTATTATTTCCGCCGACCACGTATTCCAAAGCGCCTGATTAACTACGCGCGCGAAGGATTGGTTGTTGGTAGTGCCTGCGAAGCAGGGGAGCTGATGCAATATATGCTCCAGCATCCCGAGGACGAAGAGGGCCTCGAAAAGCTTGCTGCATTTTACGACTACATCGAAATCCAGCCAATTGCCAACAACTACTTTATGGTACGCAATGGTATAGCGAAGGATGAAGAAGAGCTGCGCGATTATAACCGTAGATTGTTCAATCTAGGTAAAAAGCTAGGAAAGAAGGTCGTGGCAACCTGTGACGTTCACTTCGCCAATGCAGAAGACGCCATTTGCCGTGCCATCATCATGAAGAGCAAGGGGTTTAAGGATGCAGAGGACCAAGCGCCACTATATTACCGTACAACGGCAGAAATGCTTGAGGAATTTTCTTACCTAGGTAAAGAAAACGCCTATGAGGTTGTTGTTGAAAATCCAAACGAAATCATTAAGGACTTTGAAGAAATATGCCCAGTGCCTTCTGTGCTCCATGCGCCGGAAATTGAAGGAGCGGAAGAGCAAATAGAAGAGCTCACCCTAGAAAAAGCACATAGGCTCTATGGCGACCCTCTTCCAGAATTGGTGCAAAAGCGCATTGATAAGGAGCTTAAATCCATCATTGGCAACGGCTTTGCTGTGCTTTATCTCATAGCGCATAAGCTTGTAAAAAATTCCAACGAAAACGGCTATGTGGTAGGGTCACGTGGTTCCGTAGGCTCCTCGGTTGTAGCATATTTTACAAACATCACAGAAGTAAATGCCCTGCCGGCCCATTACCGTTGCCCGAACTGTCAATATAGCGAATTTAATGACACCGGTGAGTATGGTGCTGGGGTTGATATGCCGGATAGACCGTGCCCAAAATGTGGTGCGCCTTTAGATAAGGATGGCTTTGATATTCCTTTTGAAATCTTCTTAGGGTTTAAGGGTGATAAAATCCCAGATATTGACTTAAACTTTTCTGGCGACTATCAGTCAGGCGCTCATGCTTACACTGAAGAGCTGTTTGGCAAGGACAACGTATTTCGCGCGGGTACCCTAGCCACTGTAGCTGAAAAAACAGCCTATGGTTACGTTCGTAAATTCTTTGATGAAACCAATCAAAAAAAACGCGAAGCAGAAATCAATCGCCTAAAACTTGGCTGTACAGGTGTCAAGCGTACCACCGGTCAGCACCCTGGCGGCCTTGTTGTTGTGCCGCTAGGTATTGATGTGCATGACTTTACCCCCTTACAGCGACCAGCAGATGACGTGAAAACCGAAACCGTCACCACCCATTTTGACTATCATAAAATTGACCAAGGACTTGTTAAGCTCGATATTCTTGGCCACGATGATCCAACCGTTATAAAAATGCTTGGTGACCTTACAGGCATCGATCCAACAACGGTGCCCCTTGATGACCAAGAAACGCTCTCACTCTTTTCATCAACCGATGCCTTGGGTGTGACGCCAGAGGAGCTTAATTCTACAGTAGCGACCTATGGCATTCCGGAATTCAACACCAGCTTTGTGCGTAAGATGCTTGAGGACACCCAGCCAAGCTCGTTTTCGGACCTCTTACGTATTTCTGGTTTTTCCCACGGGACCGACGTATGGCTGGGTAATGCCCAGGAGCTCATCGTTAATAAAATTGCTCCTGTATCACAGACCATCTCTACGCGTGACGACATCATGAACTTCCTCATCCAGCATGGTATGGAAGAAAGTCTTTCCTTTAAAATCATGGAAGGCGTGCGTAAGGGGAAGGGCTTGAAGGAAGACCAGGAAGAAGCCATGCATGCCTCGGAAATTCCAGAGTGGTTTATAGGCTCATGCAAAAAAATCAAGTATCTCTTCCCGAAGGCACACGCCGTTGCTTATGTAATGATGGCCTTTCGTATTGCATGGTTTAAAATCAACCAACCACTTGCCTTTTACGCCAGCTATTTTTCTGTGCGAGGGATTGATGACTTTGATATTTCTATCATCCAGCAAGGGGAAGAGACTGTTAGAAAAGCCATCTTGGATTTGTACGAGCTCGGTAACGCTGCCTCAGCAAAGGATAAAAGTAAGATTGCTGTTTTAGAGGTAGCACTTGAGCTTTATGTGCGTGGCTTTAAGGTCATGCCAGTCAGTCTAGAGGAATCGCAAGCAACGTCCTTTATTATCAAAGAAAACGCACTTTTGCCACCGTTTATCAGTGTGGATGGTTTGGGTGAATCTCAGGCTATTGATATTGTGCGCGGGAGAGAAGAAAAGCCATATAGATCGCTAGAGGATTTAAAAAAACGTGGCAAGGCAGGCGACACAATGATAGACAAAATGAAACAATTGGGTATTGTTGACCATTTGCCAGACTTTGATCAATTCACTTTGTTTTAAACGGTATAAAAGCTTTAAATAAATCTCGTGATATTTCTTGTCATGAGATTTTTTTGTTCTGCGCCATTAAAAAAAGGCATAAAAAGGCCATTTATAGCAAATAATTAGGCAAAGAGAAACTAATTGATGAAAAATAGTGAGTTGCAAGAAAAATTGGAAAGAGATTACCAAATGCAAATTGTAATGATAAGTAAGAATGATGTAAAAAAGGTTAATAAGTTCCTAATTTAAATTTGAGCTTAGACAATGTTTGTGGTAATATATGTGGAGAGAGGTTTTTTAAATTTTGGGAGGAGGACTTTAAATTGTCTAATAAAACCATGAAAACCATGGACGGTAACACAGCTGCCGCTCACGTATCTTACATGTTCACTGATGTTGCAGCTATTTACCCAATCACCCCATCATCCCCGATGGCAGAAAAGGTTGACGCTTGGAGCGCAGCTGGTAGAAAGAACTTGTTCAATCAAACCGTTAAGGTTGTAGAAATGGATTCCGAAGCAGGTGCAGCAGGTGCCGTTCACGGTTCCTTGACCGCAGGTGCTTTGACTTCCACCTACACTTCTTCACAGGGCCTTCTATTGATGATTCCTGCAATGTACAAGATTGCTGGTGAATTACTTCCTACCGTATTCCAAGTAGCAGCTCGTGCAATTGCTGGCCACGCACTTTCCATCTTCGGTGATCACTCCGACGTTATGGCTTGCCGTGGTATTGGCTTTGCTATGTTGGCTTCCTCTAGCGTACAGGAAGTTATGGATTTGGGTACCGTTGCTCAATTGGCAACCCTCAAGTCTCGCGTTCCATTCATCCACTTCTTTGACGGTTTCAGAACTTCCCACGAAATCCAAAAGATTGAAGTGATGGATGATGAATTCCTCAAGGAACAAATCGACATGGATGCTGTTAAGCGATTCCGTGAACTCGGTTTGAACCCTGAACATCCTGTAACCAAGGGTACCAACCAAAACCCAGATATCTTCTTCCAACAAAGAGAAGGTGTCAATAAGTTCTATGAAGACGTTGTTGACGTAACTGAAAAGTACATGGAAGAAGTTTCTAAGCAAACTGGCCGTGACTACAAGCTCTTCAACTACTATGGTGCAGAAGATGCAGAATACGTTGTAGTGGCAATGGGTTCTGTATGTGAAGCTCTTGAAGAAGTTGTTGACTACCTCATGGCTAAGGGTGAAAAAGTAGGTCTCTTGAAGATTCGCCTCTTCAGACCATTCTCCCTCAAGCACTTCTTCGCAGCTGTTCCTAAGAGCGTTAAGCGCATCTGCGTGCTTGACCGTTCTAAGGAACCAGGTGCTATCGGTGAAGCAGTTTACGAAGACGTTATGACTGCATTCTATGATTCCGATATGCACCCAATGATTATCGGCGGTCGTTATGGCTTGGGCTCTAAGGACGTTACCCCAGCTCAACTTATCGCTGTATATGACAACCTCAAAGCAGACGCTCCTAAGAACCACTTCACCGTTGGTATCGTAGATGACGTTACCAATACTTCCCTCGAAGTTGGCGCACCAGTTGTTACAAGCCCTGAAGACATCATCGCTTGCAAGTTCTGGGGTTACGGCTCCGACGGTACTGTAGGTGCTAACAAGGACGCTATCAAGATCATCGGTGACAACACTGATATGTATGCACAAGGTTACTTCTCTTACGACTCCAAGAAGAGTGGCGGTGTTACCGTTTCTTCCTTGCGTTTTGGTAAGAGCAAGATTCGTGCTACCTATGAAGTTGACCAAGCAGACTACATTGCTTGCCACAAGTCCAGCTATGTTCATCTCTACGATGTACTCGAAGGCCTAAAGCCAAACGGTACCTTCCTTTTGAACTGCACCTGGTCTCCAGAAGAATTGGAAGAACACCTTCCAGCTTCTATGAAGCGTTACATCGCTCAAAACAACATCAAGTTCTACACCATCGACGCTTCTAAGGTTGCAGCTGAAGTTGGTCTAGGCAACCGTACCAACATGGTTACCCAAACCGCATTCTTCAAGCTCACCGGCGTACTTCCTTTCGAACAATCCGTAACTCTCTTGAAGGACGCTATCAAGAAGACCTACGGTCGCAAGGGTGATGCTATCGTTAACATGAACTGCGATGCTGTAGATAAGGCTATCGAAGTACTTCACGAAGTACATGTTCCAGCTGAATGGGCTAACGCTGAAGATGCTGCTGCTGAAGCTAAGGGTTGCAAGTGCGAACCTGAATTCATCAAGAACATCTTCCGTCCAATGATTGCTATGCAAGGTAACAAACTCCCTGTAAGTGCATTCGTAGGCATCGAAGATGGTCGTTACCCAGCAGGTACCACCAAATTCGAAAAACGCATGGCTGCTCTCTTCGTTCCAGAATGGCAACCAGAAAACTGCATCCAATGCAACCAATGCTCTTTTGTTTGCCCACACGCAGCTATCCGTCCATTCCTTCTAAACGAAGAAGAAGTTGCTAACGCTCCTGAAGGCATGAAGACCATCAAGGCTACCGGTAAGGAATTTGAAGGTCTCCAATTCAGAATGCAAGTTAGTGCTATGGACTGTCTAGGTTGCGGCAGCTGCGCAAATGTTTGCCCAGCTAAGAACAAGGCTCTCCAAATGGTTCCAATTGACAACATTGTTGAAGCTGAACGCGCTAACTGGACCTACATGACCCACAAGGTTACCAACAAAGCTGAACTCACCAACACTACTACCGTTAAGGGCAGCCAGTTCGCAGTTCCACTACTCGAATTCTCCGGCGCTTGCGCAGGTTGCGGTGAAACCCCATACGCTAAGCTCCTTACCCAACTCTTTGGTGATCGTATGATGATTGCTAACACCACCGGTTGCTCTTCCATCTGGGGTGCTGCAGCTCCATCTACCCCATATACCACCAACGCTAAGGGCCAAGGTCCAGCATGGCAAAACTCCCTCTTCGAAAACAACGCTCAATTTGGTCTTGGTATGTACACCGCTGACGTTCAAATGAAGAACAAGGTAAAATACCTCTGCGGCGTTATCGCTGAAGGCGACTACAATGCAGACCTCAAGGCAGCAGCTGCTGCATGGCTCGCTGGTTTCGAAGTTCGCGATGTGAAGGCTGTAGCTGACGCTAGCGACATCATTGTTGCTCAACTCGAAGCAGCTGACAAAGACGAGTACCTCACCGACCTCGACAGCGTGAAGGGCTTCCTAAAGATTCGTTCCCAATGGATCTTCGGTGGCGACGGTTGGGCATATGACATCGGTTATGGCGGTGTTGACCACGTTCTCGCTAGCGGCGAAAACATCAACATCTTCGTATTCGATACTGAAGTATACTCCAACACCGGTGGTCAAGCTTCCAAGTCTACCCCACTTGCAGCTGTAGCTCAATTTGCTGCTGATGGTAAGAAGACCAACAAGAAGGACCTCGGTCTCATGCAAACCACCTATGGCAACGTTTATGTAGCTCAAATCGCTATGGGCGCTGACATGAACCAAGCTGTTAAGGCTATCAAGGAAGCAGAAGCTTACAACGGTCCATCCCTCGTAATCGCTTACGCTCCATGCATCAACCACGGTATCCGCAAGGGTATGGCAATTTCCCAATCCCACGTTAAGGATGCTGTGAAGTGCGGCTACTGGCACCTCTGGAGATTCAACCCAGAACTCGCTGCTGAAGGTAAGAACCCATTCAGCCTCGACTCTAAGGCTCCAGACTACGATCAATTCGAAGATTTCTTAAAGAGCGAAGTTCGTTATTCTTCCCTCGCTAAGGCTCATCCAGATACCGCAGAAGCACTTTACGCTAAGACCAAGGCTCTCAGCGAAAAGCGCTATGCAAAATACGTTGAATTGGCTGGTAAGTAATTCAGTGTCATTTCAATAAGTAAACTACAAAGAAAGGCTCCTCTTCGGAAGAGCCTTTCTTTTTTTGTAATTATCAAAAAGAGTAACGTAATCACCAACATTGTGATGTAGACAGTTTTTCAATTATTTGGTATCATAACGAAAGAATGATTATAAGAATGGAGAATTTATATGCTGACCGGTAATGGAATTAGAACGAAGTTTATCGAGTATTTTGAAAGCAAAGGGCATACCCATGTAAAAAGCTCTTCGCTGGTACCATATAATGATCCAACATTGTTATTTACAAATGCTGGTATGAATCAATTTAAAAACGTATTTCTTGGCCTAGAAACCAGAGATTACAAACGCGCCACAACTGTTCAAAAATGCGTACGTGCCGGTGGTAAACATAACGACCTAGAAACCGTTGGTAAAACGGCAAGACATCACACCTTTTTTGAAATGCTTGGGAACTTTTCCTTGGGTGATTATTTCAAAGAAGATGCCATCAAATTTTGCTGGGATTTTCTCACCAATGTGTTAGAGCTTCCTGCAGAAAAACTCTACATCACCATCTATGAGGACGATGACGAAGCTTACGAAATTTGGCATAAGGTGACAGGTTTTGATGAAAGCAAAATCTATCGCTTGGGCAAAAAAGACAACTTCTGGCAAATGGGTGATGTAGGTCCATGTGGCCCATGTAGTGAAGTGCATTTTGACCGCGGTGAAGACCATGCTTGCGATCATCCAGGCGGCTGCAAACTTGGCGTTTGTGACTGCGATCGTTGGCTCGAAATTTGGAACCTTGTGTTTATGCAATATAACCGCGATGAAGAAGGTAATCTCACACCGCTCCCACGTCCAAATATTGATACAGGAATGGGCCTTGAACGTATTACCTCTATTCTTCAAGGGGTAAACACAAACTACGATACCGACCTTTTTGTACCACTTCTAAAGTATGTGGAAGAGCTTAGTGGCAAGGAATACCACAGCGACGAACGTGGCTTTGCTTTCCGTGTTATTGCCGACCATGCCCGCGCTTGCACCTTCCTTATTGCAGATGGCGTACTTCCTAGCAACGAAGGTCGTGGCTATGTATTGCGCCGCATTTTACGTCGTGCAGTACGTCTTGGTAAGAGTATCGGTCTCAACGAACCATTCCTTTATAAATTTACTGCCAAGGTTGTTGAGCTTATGGGTGACGCCTACCCAGAAGTATGTGAGCACCAGACTTACATTGAATCTATTATTAAAAATGAAGAAGAACGTTTCTTCCAAACCTTGCAAGATGGCCTAAAGATTGTTAACGAAACCGTTGCCGCCATCAAGACCAAAAACGGTACTGTTATCGACGGTGAAAGTGCATTCAAATTCTATGACACTTATGGCTTCCCAATTGACCTTACAAAGGATATTGCAGAAGAAGAGGGCATGAGTGTAGATATTGAAGGCTTCGAAGCAGCAATGGCAGAGCAAAAGCGTCGTGCAAAGGAATCTCAAGATGTTGCAAATGTGTGGGATTTGGCGCAACACGTTACAGAAGCTTACCCAGATATGCCTGCAACAGATTTTGTTGGTTACACCGAAAGCGAAGCAGACGTTAAGGTTGTTGGCATTCTTATTGACAACGAAGCCCAAGAATTTGGCTATGACGTACACGCTTCTGTTCTTTTGGAACAATCTCCTTTCTATGCACAAGGTGGCGGCCAAGTGGGTGAACGTGGCCAGCTCTTAGCAAAGGAAGGTGTATTCAATATTGAAAACACCATCAAGCTAGCTGATGGTAAATTTGTACACCAAGGCTACATTGATGGACGCCTCAATCTTGGCGAAACCGTTCATGCAGTAGTAGATATGAAGCTTCGTAAGGCATCGGCACGCAACCATACTGCAACTCACTTGTTGCACTATGCTCTGAGGGAAGTACTTGGCGAAAACGTTCACCAAGCTGGCTCTCTTGTAAGTGCCGAACACCTTCGCTTTGACTTCTCTAGTTTGAATGCAATGACTGATGATGAAATCGCTCGTGTAGAAGCTATTGTCAACGAAGAAATTTTAGCGGCACAAACAGTAAAAACCTTTGAAGCAACCATCGACGAAGCCAAAGAAAGTGGCCACATGGCACTCTTTGGTGAAAAATATGGTGACACTGTTCGCTGCGTAGATGCTGGTGAACATAGCAAGGAACTTTGCGGTGGCGTGCACGTTGCCAACACCGGCGAGATTGGTATGTTTAAAATTTTGAGCGAAAGCTCTGTATCTGCCGGTGTTCGACGCATCGAAGCTGTAACAGGCACTGTAGCTTATGAGCTTATGACCAAGCAGGATCAATTGCTGGGCGCTGTTTGTAAAAAGCTCAAGGCGCAAACAACTGGCGAAATCATCGACAAAATTGCAAACCTTGAAAATCAAGCAAAAGAGCTTCAAAAGCAAATTGATGATATGAAATTACAGCAAATGAAGGATGCCGCTGCAAATGCGCAGGATACCATTCATGAAGTAAGAGGCCTACAAGTTCTTGCTCAGGAAGTGCAGGCAGCAAACATGGAAGACTTGAGAAATCAAGCTGACCTCTTCCGCAACAAACTTGAGGACGGCGTTGTGCTTTTGGCAGCAGTAAACGATGGCCAAGTACAGCTTGTTTGTATGCTTACAGCTGGTGAGGCCAAGAAGCATCTCCATGCAGGCAACCTTATTAAAGAAACCGTTGCTCTTGTAGGCGGCAAGGGTGGTGGTCGCCCTGATATGGCCCAAGCCGGTGGTAAGGATGCGCAGGCCCTACCAGGTGCATTAGAAGCCTTCATTGGTATTGTTGATAAACAATTTAAGGAGTGATTCAATCATGAGAGATGATCTTGATCAAACCATGTATTTTGACAAGAATCTTCAACAGGAGCTTAGCCCTCGTGACGTACTTCGCACAGTATATATTGCACTAGAAGAAAAGGGGTACCAGCCAATCAATCAGATTGCTGGCTACATCCTTTCTGGCGACCCGGCCTATATTACAAGCTACAACAATGCACGTGCTCTCATAAAAAAATATGACAGAGATCAATACGTTGAAGAAATGCTTGTCGACTTTTTGGATGAAAAAGAATGATAGGACGTTTGATTTGTTTTGACGTTGGCGAAAGACGCATTGGCATTTCTGCTAGTGATCTCTTGGGCATTACTGCACAGCCTGTAGAAACCTATACGCGAACAGCTTCCTTGGAAAATGACTATAAGTACCTCGCAAAGGTTATAAAAGACCAGGAGGCTGTGAAGCTTGTTGTAGGTCTGCCTAAAAATATGAACAATACCATTGGTTTTAAGGCAGAGGAAATCATGAATTTTATCGAAGGGTTTAAGGCGTATTTGCCAGATGGCTTTCCGATTGATTGGATTGACGAACGCCTAACAACAGTCCAAGCTGAGAACGTGCTGCTTGAAGCGAATGTGTCTAGAAAAAAACGAAAAAAAGTTGTTGATAAGATAGCAGCTGTATTTATGCTGCAAACTTATATGGATATGCATTAAGGAGGAACTACAAATGGTAGAAAATGCAGAATTTGAAAAAAATGATGGCGAATTGGAAGACGGTCTTGTTGTACTTATCGATGAAGAAAACCACGAGCACACCTTCCAAGTATTAGAACGCGTTGAGCTCAAGGGCCAAGAATATGCAATTCTCGTTCCTTGGGATGAAGACGATGATGACAGCGCTATCCCACTAAAGATTGTTATTGAAGACGGCGAAGAACTTCTTTATGACATCGATGACGATGAAGAATGGGAAGCTATCGTTGAATATTGGAACAGCTACGTAGACGAAGAAGAATAATACAAACGAAAGCGCCCCTGCAGGATATGTACGTGTATTGTACGTGTCCTGTAGGGGCGCTTATTTTGCGTTTAACGCTCTTTTGTAAGGCGGGAAATGTAATACCTATGATGCTATAAATGGTGTGAGGTGGACTAGGTTTGATAATTTGCAATGGTTTCATTTAACATTTCGCTGTAGGCATTTATGACTTCAGGAGGTGAAACAATTTGCACATCACTTCCTAGGCCGAAGAGCCAGCCAAAAAACTGCTTACTTATAATGACTTCAACACATACAAGAAAACGATTATTAAGGAGTGGCCAGGTAACAATGTGGGTGCCGAATTTGTCAACGATAGGATTGGCCAGTTCGTTTGGGCAATTCAAGGTCACTTTCATGACTTCTCCATCAAACATACCGAAAATTCTTTTGTCATAGCTTGCGATATCAATATCGTTCATCAGCGCCAAGCCCTCTCTAGGCTCCAAGATGACCATAATGCTATGCATCTTATCCACACGAAAATGTTTTGTCTTTTTCGCGTCGGCGTCATAGCCTAGGAGGTAATAATTTTCATTGTCCCAAATGAGGTGCCCTGGGCTTATAACATATATTTTGCCGTTATGACGGTTGGTTCTTGTTTTATCTGGATTCCATTGGCGGTAGAGAAAGGAAATCTTGTAATTATTGTCGATGGCAAAATAAAGTTTATCAACATTGTAATAGATTTCCTCGTTGAGTGCCTTCACGCGCCCGGCCATGTTTACATGACGATGCAGCTCTGTGGCATAGCGCTTACTTGTGAGGGAGTCGAGTTTTTTTATGAGCAGTTCTGTTTTTGCGCTGGTGAGAAAACGCGCAGATTGAGCGATATCCACAAGAATCTTTAGCTCTGAAAGCTCAAAGGGGCGTGTTAATAAACTATAATAAAAGGTTCTATCCATTTGCTCCATGAGTATATCCATGCCAAATTGTTTGAGTAGGGCGATATCATTATAGAGGGTTTTGCGGTCGACCTTGATGCCCTTCTCTTGAAGCAGGGTTTGGATTTCCTTCATGGTGATGCCATGCTCGTCATCGGTTTCTTCCCATAAAATTTGGGCCAGATACAGGAGCTTTAGTGGTTTGTTTCCTGCGGTAGTCATAAGCATTCTCCTTTTTTATCTTTCTCTATAGTATAGCTAAATTTTCACAGTCAGAGTAGAGGAAAAAGTGTTGTGCGAGGGAATAATATTGGACTAGCATAATCCTCAGAAAAAGTTGGCAAGTAATTGTTAACAAGAAACCAACGAAAAACAAGGAATTATTCCTTTAACTGTTTATGCATGTTAAAAAAACGAAAAAAGATTAAAAAAGGGTTGACGAATTTAGAATGTGCATATATAATAAATATCGTTGTAGCGGACAAGCGCTCACGGCGACATAGCCAAGTGGTAAGGCAGAGGACTGCAAATCCTTCACCCCCAGTTCGAATCTGGGTGTCGCCTTTAAGCCGGAGTGGCGGAACTGGCAGACGCACAGGACTTAAAATCCTGCGAAGGTAAAACTTCGTACCGGTTCGATCCCGGTCTCCGGCAGTAGAAAAAAAGGACTTTCGAAAGAAAGTCCTTTTTGCGTTTTATGGATTAATCTTGCATTCCCTTCTTACAAGTGGTATGATAAACTCGAGAAATGGTTACCAAAACTAGATTGCTAGAAGTGAGGAAGTGAGTACAATGGGAAAATATTTGGAAATGGCACGAGAGCCTATCAGTAGTTTGAGTCATTGCATTGGCGCCGTATTTTTTGCTTTGGCGTCGACACTCTTGATTGGTAAATCTGCCTTTGATGGCGCACAGCCGAGCGTCGTTGTTGGTGTCGTTGTCTTTAGCCTGTCCTTGGTGGCACTATATTCGGCGAGTGCCATTTATCATTTTGCACGAGGGTCGGAAAGAAAAATCCTTCGCTTACGCAAATTGGATCATTCGATGATTTATGTGCTTATTGCCGGCAGTTACACGCCAATTTTGATAAAATTCTTGCCAGAGCAAGAAAGTCTTGTCTTTGTCAGCGTTATTTGGGCCTGTGCGATTGTAGGGGTCGTCATTAAATTGTGCTGGTTTTCAGCGCCGCGTTGGCTACAAACGGTCTTATATTTGCTCATGGGCTGGGCAGTTCTCTTTGATGTATCTATTTTTCAGCAAATGAGCGGGATGGCACTTTTACTTTTGGCGGCAGGTGGTATCAGTTATACTTTGGGAGCCATCATCTATATGATGAAATGGCCAAATTTCACCAAAGTTTTTGGATTTCACGAGAACTTTCATATGTTTATCCTTGCGGGGAGCTTTTTTCACTATCTTCTTGTGCTTTTCTTTGTAGCATAGGTTGTGATGCAAGAAAAGTATGAAGAAAAGAGCAATTTTATAATGGTTCGCCTATTGACGATGGGGAAAAGCGGTGATAAAATCTACTTGTATTAAAAATTAAATAGCTTTCGGGAGCTTGTTAGACAGGCTGAGAGGAAATGAAAATTTCGACCGCACCTGATATGGATAATGCCATCGTAGGGAATGCACAAATTGTTATCAACGTGTCTATCTAAGTGTAGGCACGTTTTTTTGTGCCTTCCTGTGGCTAATACTACTTGGGAGTAGGAAGGAGATAGAGCATGAATTATCATACTCAGATGGAGGCTGCACGCAAGGGTATTATTACCCCTCAAATGGAAACCGTTGCAGCCAAAGAAAATATTGACGTAGAAGTCATCCGTGAACGCGTAGCAAAGGGTACTGTATGTATTCCAGCAAACGTAAATCACAAAGCATTATCTGCAGAAGGTATTGGTGAAGGCCTCTGCACAAAAATCAACGTAAACTTGGGTGTTAGTGGTGACGCTCATGATTACACAGAAGAATGGGAAAAGGTGAAAACCGCCCTCGAATTTGGCGCTCATGCCATTATGGATTTGTCCAACTATGGCAAGACAGTTGAATTCCGTACCAAGCTTGTAGAAGAATCTACCGCTATGATTGGTACTGTACCTATGTACGATGCTATTGGTTACCTTGAAAAGGAACTCATGGACATCACCGTTGATGACTGGTTCGAAGTGGTAGAATACCATGCGCAACAGGGTGTTGACTTCATGACCATTCACGCTGGTATCAACCGTCGTGCCGTTAGTGCATTTAAAGAAGCTGGTCGCATTATGAACATCGTATCTCGTGGTGGAAGTCTGTTGTTCGCTTGGATGGAAATGACCGGCAATGAAAACCCATTTTATGAACATTACGACCGTCTCTTGGACCTCATGTACAAGTATGACGTGACGATTAGCCTCGGCGATGCCCTTCGTCCAGGTGCAACCCATGATGCCTCCGACGCCGCTCAGCTTTCTGAACTCATTGAGCTTGGTCTCCTTACCAAGCGCGCTTGGGCTCACGACGTTCAAGTGATGATTGAAGGCCCAGGTCATATGGCTCTTAATGAAATTAAGGCTAACATGGAAATTCAAAAGCGTCTCTGCCATGGCGCTCCTTTCTATGTACTTGGGCCATTGGTGACGGACATCGCTCCAGGCTATGACCATATTACGTCTGCTATTGGTGGCGCTATTGCTGCAACCTATGGCGCTGACTTCCTCTGCTATGTCACCCCAGCAGAACACCTTCGCTTGCCAGACTTGCAAGACGTGCGCGATGGCGTGATTGCATCCCGTATTGCTGCCCACGCTGCCGATATGGCTAAGGGCGTAAAGGGCGCTAGAGATTGGGACGACGAAATGAGCCGCGCCCGTCAAAAGCTTGATTGGGAAAAAATGTTCTCCTTGGCTCTCGACCCTGTGAAAGCACGCAACTACTTTGAAAGTAAGCCACCAGAAGATCAACACAGCTGCTCCATGTGTGGCAAGATGTGCGCAGTACGCACCACCAACGCCATTTTGGCAGGCAATAAGATTCACCTTCATAAAGGCAACTGCTAAATATTCAGTAATAAATTACAAAACATCGTCTGATTGAGCCGACCCCCAATTGTTAGATTTTCAGGTCTAATGTTTGGGGGTCGGCTCAGATTTTGAGACGGTTTTTTTGTTTGTAAAATAGCTGACCTAGTGTTATATAGCGAATTTTTGGTGCTATGATATAATAAGGGTATTATTTATACAAAAAATGTAAAGGTGAGAGAAAGATGAATGCCAAGGGAAAGCTTTTGAAGTTTAAGCGAAAAACGATTACAAAGGATGAATTAAAAAAAGTATTAAAAACAAGTGGTGATGAAGAGCTCTATGAACTTATTGCGCCGCTTTTGCAGGATGCCTTCCTGGTACCTATGGCCAATAGCTTGCCCTCGGGTTCACGCTCCATGCCTTTATTTGAAAAGTATCGTATTTGTATTGCAAAAGAGAATGATGAAAAAGAAGCCCGGGCAATAGCGTTGCTCCATCCTATCTTGGCTGATGGACTGAAAAATGATGTGCAAAAATACAAGCAATACAAGATGCATTTTGAAGCACTGAATAAATGGCTCTTTAACTATGATAAATTAAAACGTAGTCCAGATATTGCGTTTCAGTTAGATATGATGTCTCGCAAGGAACGTTCTTTTGAAATTTTTGGCGAGGAAAAACTTTTGGATGATAAAACATTTAATGCCTTGCTTTTACGAATGGGCTTAGATGAAAAAGCGCTCATGTATTATGATACGCCTGCATGCAGTTATCTGGATTATATTCCGCGAAAAAAAGATGGTATGCGTCTGCTCGTTTTGGAGAACAAAGACATTTGGTTCAATCTTCGCCGCATTTTTTACGAAGGGATGACAGGTGACAAAAAGGAAACTCAGTTGTATTTGTTTGATGTAGCCATTGACGGCATCTTATATGGCTGTGGCAACCAAATCACGAAGGCCAGGGGCTTAACAGAGTATACAAAATTTCTTGGTGTTAAAGCACAGTATTATTATTGGGGTGATATCGACAGGGCTGGACTGAATATTTACAGTGGTGTAGTGAATAGCAATAAGGAACTGGACATTCGACTTTTTAAAGGGGCTTACGAAAAAATGCTGGCTCTTTCGGAGCAGAGGCAAATGCCGTTTAGCTCGGATATGCGAGAGCAAATGGTGGATTATAACGATATCTACGCAACCATTGATGAAGCGTACAGGCAAGCAATGGTTGCTTGTATTGAGGAAAATAGAAGAATACCTCAGGAAATCATCAATTATCCATTGTTAAAATCGCTGGTTCGTATCGAAGAAAATCTATAGGGAGGTGGAGGAATGGCTATGATAGAAGATTCTTTTCGTATTTTTGATGCGTTTTCAGAGCAATACAAATATGACGCAATTTCAAGAGCTCTGAGTCCGCATTCCTGTCCTAAGCGCATAGATGATATGTTTCCTAATCAAGATGGAAAGCTTTTATTATCGCAATTGATTGTAGGGACCCTGCTCAATATCTACGAAATCACCTTGCGCCAATACGATAAATGCACATTCAATAGATTGGTGATCGATATCGAAAAATGGGCCCAAACCCTTGAAATAAAATACGGGTACGACATAGATGCAGGCATATTAGGCAAGTATATTATTATGGATGTGCTGCAAAATGGCGGTAAGCCCTTTTCTGTCAATTGTATATGGGATGATGCCCTCAATCGCAAGGAGCTTGTATTTCGTCTTTTGGATGAACGTGATGGTGGTTATACATTAACGGACGTTGCTTTTGATTATATCTATAAGAAGAGAGACATAGAAACATCTGTAGAGCGCTATAACATCAGTCTGATAAAAATGAAGATGCGTTTGGAAAAACAAGATTTTTCTAGCGCGACGAAAAATGCTGAGGATTTGTTGATTGACATTAGACAAGCTATTGTCAATGTCAACAGATTTGCACAAAATTGTCGCGAAGGCATGACGGAATTGGGAGATAAGAGTTACCATAGTATTTTTACACAAACCATTGAAATTATGCAGGACGTGAGAAACCAAGTAAAAGAAATGCGTGACAAAAACAACCGTGAGCAGGATATTCTGCTCACAGCGAGCGCATCTCTTAGCGAGAATAAAAAACTAGATGCAAATATTCTCCTTAAAGATAGAGAGCGCAGACTCTTTAAAGCGAAGTGCGACGAAATTATTGATGCAGACGATGATCTCTTGCTGGCGCTCAAAAATGCCGAAAAACAATACGACAATGCAATCTTAGGCATGCTGAATGTAAAAACCTATGCCTATTTTGATATCAAGGAAGATGTTTTGAAGCCAATGCTTACAAAGGGCGCGGATGTGTTGGAGGACGCAATGGCTTATCTGTTTGCGCCCGTGTTACCGCCTAGCAGGCCAGAAATTTATGATATGATGGCCTTGTATGAATTTTCAACCCTTGCGCAAGATACTGAGCCGGATGAAGGCGTAGAGATTGAGCGTGATTATGAGTGGGAAGAAATTGAAAAAGAACGTATAAAGGGTATTAATACGCGATATGCCAACATTACAGCGTCATTCTTTGCCTTTGCAAGAGATAAGAAACGCTTTAGAGTGAGTGATTATATAGCATCCTTAAGGCGCGAGGAAGTCATTGATTATCAACAAGAACGCTCCTTGGCCAATGTTTTGATGAAATTTTTCTCCATGGGAAGCTTGGATGTTGTTGCCTACAAAGAGGCGAGAGAAAAATACAATTTTTCAGTAGAGGCCAATGGCCAGTTGAATATCGACTGGTGTTTGGAGCAAATGGATGAACAGCTGCTAGAAATAAAAAAGTTGTCGTTTTATCGATTGGATGATGGGAAAGAATGCTCCTATGAAGCATGGCGTGATGGCGAGAAAACAAGGGTCTATATGACAGATTATGAGGTGGAGGTGCTTTCATGACACAAGAAATAAATAGCGATGATTTAAGAAAAGCTTTAACGATAGTAAAAACAATGCTTGCCTCAAAAGGCGTTCTCGATGCAGAAAAAAATTCGGAGCTGTGGGAATGGTATATGGGTGGCCATGGTGGAATTGGTCAGGTGCTGGCTACCTTTGAAGAGGTCTTTAAGGTTCAATTTTATAAGCTTAACACCCGTAGTTATCTACTTCCGGAAGATGATGAAGCATTGTTTTTTAAAAGCGCCCTTTCTTATAGTGATATCACCAATGCGCAGGACAAAAACTTGGTGCGTTTTCTTACTATATTTTTAATGGTTCTCTTTTTTTCAGGAGAGGGGGACAACTTCCTTTCGAGAGATTTCATTACCCTAGAGGATTATAAAAACGAAGTAGATGGTGTGTGCACCGCCATTATTAATGAAAATGGCGCAGAGGGCGCACAGTATCACGAGGACTTTGGAAAAATGGCCCATAACTGGTTCAGTAAATATGAATCAGATAGTAGCGAATACACCAGAAAGATGACCATGCGCTATGGGCTACTAACCATTGTTGCACTTCGCTTAGAAAGCCTGGCTTTGGTTGAAAATGAACGCATCAATGATGACAATGTCATTGGCAGAATCATGCCAACGCAACGTTGGATAGATTTGGCTGGCTTTGTTTTGAGAAAAGAAAGAGCTCAGCATTTACACGCTTGGTTGTACAAGCTATCAGCAGAAGGGGGAGAAGAAAAGCATGCCAAAAATTAGTCGAGTACGCATTGCCAATTTGTATTATGACGATAGAAAAAAACTCATCATCGATGAAACCTATAATCTTTTGGCGGACCAAAACACAACGGCGACCCACACACTTTTCTCTCTTCAAAATGGTGGCGGCAAATCAGTTTTAATACAAATGCTCCTGCAACCAATCATTCCTAATACAGCCATAGGGAAAAGACGCATTATAGATTATTTGCCGGACAGAAAAGACCATTTTTTTGTCCTCTTAGAATGGATTAGAGAAAATACAAGCGACCGTATTTTGACAGGGATTGCCTATAGAAGAGCACAGCCACGTCAAAACAGCCACATGCAAGACGATTATGAGCGCATCAATTACTACACCTTCTTCGCCACCTATTCTCCCCAAAAGGACGGATGTTCACTTTTAAGTGATTTAGAGCTCACTTATAAAAAAGGTGGAAGCACCTATGCGCAACCTTACGACTATGTCAGAGAGTACGCTAAGGCCAATAAGAAAAATGATTTACAGTGTTTTTCCTCTGACCGTGGTGAAGAATGGCGAAAAAAGCTAAACGATTACGGTATCAATCAATCTGTCATGAAACTGGAGGCCGAAATCAATAAGCGCGAAGGGGATTTGGGTGAACTCTTTGATGATTGTAGAACGAGTGACCAGCTTGTAAATAATTTTTTCCTTCCACATATCAATAAAACCATTACAGAATCTGCCAGCGGAAAGAAAAAAGAGGATCGCTTGAGCGACGTGGCCAATGAGTGTGTGCGTACCATTATTGAGCGCAAAGAAGCCATCAAGGAAATCGATGAACTGCGAAAGCTTAAAAGCGCCTTAGAAAAGGATGGCGTTGCAGTGGGTGGTGAGCTGCTCTTGAGTGAAATTCGTTATGAACGTGGCGTGAGTCAGCTACTGGGCTTTGAAAAAGCCGTTAATGAAAAAATCAACACGCAAAAACAATTGATTGATGATGAAAATGAGCAGTTGGCTTTGTTTGCAGAAAAGAAAAAACGCATCGAGTACGAAAAGTGTTCCGAACATTTTTACGCACACAGTGAAAAAGCGATTCATGTTCGTCAGGAGCTAGAAACATTAAACATAGAAAAAAACGAAGCGGAAGAAAATAAGCGTACCACAAAGCAAAAGCTTCAGATTTTAAGATGTGCCAAGGAGTTTGGTGATTTAAAGAAGCTCCAAGCACAGCTTTCTGCTGTAGAAGCGGGAATAAAAGAAAAAACCTCGGATTTTGAAAGTAACGAAGCCTTGGCAGAGCTAGAATATGCACTGTTTGTAAAGGTCAACGAAGCCTATAATGAGCAAGATGCGCAATTAAAGGTGCAGAAAGATATGGTGCGTAATACCCAAGAAAAGTTAGAGGCCTGTGGCGAAAACTTGCAAATGCACCTAGAAGAAAAAAACAAAAAGCACGATTGGTCAGTGCGATGTGAAAGTGATTTGGCCAGCGCGCAAAAAGAGGTAGACAAGCTGTTAAAAAATTTACAGCAGCCGCGAGAGCGCTACGAGGACAGACCAATCCAGAAATTGCAGCAGCAAAAGGACGATGGTACAAAGAAATTACAGGATTTTACAAGAGAGAAAACACAAAACGAAGTGAGTTTGCATCAGGCACAGGAAAGACAACCACATATTCAAAAGGAAATCTACGATAAAAAAGCACTTAAACTGCAAGAAAAACAAATACTCAAGCTTTTGGAAAAAGCCAAAACAGACTTTGAAGCACATGACTACAAAATAAAAGCGATTTGCACCAAATATAATATGCCACTAGAGACGAGATTCTCAGAAAGATTTATCGATGACCTTGAAACGAAAAAAGAAGGCCTTTCGGCAGAACTTTATTCTACGCAAAAGGCGATGGATACCCTAAAAAATCAATTAGAAGCCATTGCAAAAAAGTCGCTGCATGTTCATCATTCGGTCCTTGCCTATTTAAATGAAAAAGGTATCGCCTATCAAACCTGTGAAGAATATCTTGAGGCACAAAAAACAAATGGCATTTTTGATGGCAGTGATGTCGTAGAGCTCCTGGAAAAGTACCCAATGATGGCCTATGGCATTATTTTGGATGAGCAAAACAAGACACGTTTGTTGGCAGATAACAATCAATGGTTGCCTGTTTCCGTACCGCTTTTTTCAGTAAAGGATATAGAAAATATTCTCGTTGGAACATACGCATATGGGGAAGACAGTCTTGCCAACTACTCAAAAGAATATTTTTTGTCGCCAAAAACCTATCAGAATCAGTGCGAGGCACAATTGCGCGAAAAAGAAGCTTTTTTGGGCACAGTGAAAAGAGCGTTACGTCAAATCGAAAACGATATAGCGGTGGCGCGATACAGCGGCAACACGTTTATTTATGCAGAAAGCTGGGCCTTTGAACAAAATCATAAAATAAGCGAAAGTCAAAAAGCGCTAGAACGTTTTGAGCAAGAGATGGAAATGCTACAGAGAGAGGAGCAAAGCAATAAAGAGGCACAGGCCGCTTTGAAAAAGAAGCTAGAAAAAATAACAGACACGATTGCTATAAGCACACGTAAACTTGAGATTATAGATCAATGCTTGGAGCGACTCAAAGAAGAAATTGTTGCAGCACAAGCGCTGGAGGTAGCAAAGAAAAATGAGGCAGAGGTTACAAAGGCTTATGACGAAATAAAAAAAGACTATAATGCGTTGCGAGAAGCTGAGATAGAGCAAGAAAAAGAACTAGAGAATGCAAAAAAAGCCATTGATGTTTTAATCATAAAAAAAGAGCAATACAAAGAGATGCCTGAAAAACCATTGCGTGAAGAAACTTGGCAAGAGTTGGAAGAAGAATACAATCAGCTAAAAGTAGCAATCTCTAATGGGATAGACCTCTTGGAACAGCAAAAAGAAATGCTGATGCGTGACAAAATTGAAAAAGAGCGTATCATTGAAAGCTTTCAATTGGCGCAAAATATGTATTGCGATGTTGTTTGGACCTTGGATGAAGAAAAAGCAATGCAAAAGAAAGAAACTGTTTTGGAAGAAAAGCTTAGCGAAACCTTATCAAAGCTTAATATAAAAAGTGAAGAACATGGCAAATGTCAAGCAGATGTAAAAAACAGTGTTGAACAATTGAAAAAGTATAACGAAAACGCCGAACCACTTCAAAAAGATGAAATCTATGGAGAATATTCTACTAGAACAGTAGCAGTAGCAGAACAAACCGAAGCTGCAAATCAAAAATTAGCAGCAGCGCAAAGCTGCAAATCAGATTTAGAAAAAGTTGCAGTTCGAATAGAAGGCGCCTTAAGTGATGAGGAACGTGCTTATACTGTAGCCGTTGACATTGTGCTTGAAGAAGATGTACAAGTGCAATTTAAGATGTTAGAAAAGGCAAAAAAAGAAACCGAAAAGCAGTATAAATTCAAGAAAAGTAGTCTTGTGAATAATCTTTATGCTATTAGTAGTGCGCACCAAACAGCCCAGTCCACCATCGTCAAGCAATGCGTGATAAGCCTAGAGGATTGCGCTGCAAAAATTGCAAATGGTCAAAAGCAGCCAGCAGAAGGCAACAAAATATTAGAAAAAAATCTTGAGGCTCTCAATAAACGACTGGATATGGAGGGCGAAAAAGAACGCCTACTGGAAGAAATGAAACTCAGGATAAAGGAACGTTGTGCCTTCAGAGGAGAGGCACTTTATGATGAGATGAGAAAAATTGAAGAAGGCTCAAAAATCAACGAAAATGGCACACGCCGAAAAATGGTGAAGACAGATATTCCGGTGATTACAAGAGAAGGCCGTGAGGAGGCGGAGAATAGGGTAAAGCTGTATGTAGAAGGTGAATTGGACAATCTTGTCAAAAAAATCACTCAGACAAACGAAACTGTCGATAGTAAAGAAATATCCCGTTCTATTGATCGCATGATAGACAACGGTATTTTGCTTAGAAAATACATCAATAAAGAAATCATAAACGTTCAATGCTATAAGGTAGAAAAGAATGGCGGTCGCTATAGAAGCTGGAAGGATACGAGAGAGAAAAACTCAGGAGCCGAAGGCTTTGTCGCTTATTTGGCAATTACTCTAGCGCTCTTACATTATAAGAGCAACAGTAACATAGGAACCATTTTTGATGACAATCAGCAGAATGTTTTATTCTTGGACAATCCTTTTGCAAAATCGACCTCTACGCATGTTGTGACAAAGATGTTTCAAATGGCGGATCATTACAATACCCAGCTGGTTTGTTTCTCGGCAGCAGAGGAGTCGCAGATTACAGCAAATTTTGATGTGATCAATAAGCTACGTCTAGAAAAATTCAGGCTCAATGATTTTGATATTTTGGTACAGGATAGTCCTTGCGAGGAAGAAACCTTGATGCACGGCTACATGAGAGAGCAACCAACGTTGTTTTAGATAAATATAAAATAAATACATGACGAGGAAATATGGTAGATTGTAAAATGAAGTTGAACAATAAAAAGTGACCCATGATGCTCTCTTTTGGTAGAATGAAGTTACCA
>CAKQDL010000002.1 GCA_934229395.1 uncultured Peptococcaceae bacterium
AGATTCGTAGCATTCCTTAGCGATTTGAACGCGTTCCTCAAAATCGACTTGACGTGTATTTTTCATGCGGCTGCCTCGATCTGAGAGAGTCGCCCCTCTTTGTAGGCCTGAACTACTTTTTGCTTTTGTTCAGCTGTATGATTAGATTTTCTGCCCATATTAAAATGCCCCTATATAGCAGTCAGTGATTTGTTATTTCACTGTTTGCCATATAGGGAGCATATCACACCCTCGCAGAGAAGACTTTTTTTGACGCAAAAAAGATCAGCCCGAGGACTGGTCTTTTGTTCTTATTGGCTGATACGTGCATCGAGTGGGGCGTAGCTGAGGTCGTTGGCGTCGAGGTAGAAGTAGGCAGGACGGATGATTTTGCTGTCCATAATCTGTTCTAGACGGTGCGCCGACCAACCGGCAATACGTGCGGTGGCAAAGAGTGGGGTGAAGAGGCCTTCTTCAATGCCCATCATTTCATAAATTAGACCGGTGTAGAGGTCGATGTTTGGACAGATTTGAAAATCTGGTCCCTTGCGCTCTTGCATGAGCTCCTTGGTGATGCGGGTGATGCGCCCGAGCAAATCGTATTGGGCTTCAAAGCCTGTTTCCTGAGCCAAAAGGGCGCTCTTTTCGCGCAAAAGCTCTGCACGAGGGTCACTGATGGTATAAACGGCGTGGCCCATGCCGTAGATGAGACCACTTCTGTCGAAGGCATCGCCGGACAAAATCTTGCGCAAATAATCGGCCACTTCGCCGTCGTTGTCCCAATGCTTGACGTGGGCTTGAATGTCTTTGACCATAGCGTGGGCGCGTTGGTTGGCTGCGCCGTGGCGTGGCCCCTTGAGGGAGCCAATGGCTGTGGCAATGGCCGAATAGGTATCGGTCCCAGAGGAGGAGACCACGTGGGTTGCAAAGGCGGAGTTGTTACCACCACCGTGGTCGGCCTGGAGGCAGAGGCAGAGGTCTAGGATGCGCGCTTCAAGGTCTGTATAGTGAGAATCTGGGCGAATCAGGTGGAGAATGTTTTCAGCGGTAGACGCGTTTTCTAGTGGCTGGTGCATAATAAGGCTCTTGTGGTCGAAGTAATGCTCCTTCGATGCAAAAGCATAGGCCACCATGAGCGGAATTTTGGCAATCAAGTCGATACATTGGGCCAAGACGTTGCCAAGTTCGATGTTGTCGGGATCCTCATCGTAGGAATAAAGGGTGAGGATGATGCGCTGGAGCTTGTTCATAAGGTTTTTGCTAGGAATTTTTAGGATGATGTCTTCCTTAAAATTCTGTGGCAAATAGCGGCGGTTGCCCAAGATGCCGTTAAAAACGTTAAGCTCGGTCTTGCTAGGCAAGCAACCAAAGAGGAGGAGATAAATAATTTCCTCAAAGCCGAGGCGATTTTCGCGCTCAAAGCCATGGATGAGGTCCTCAATTGGGATACCGCGGTAGAGGAGCTGGCCAGGGATGGCAATTTTTTCGCCATCAATAACATCATAGCCGCGAACGTCAGAGATACGTGTGATGCCAACAAGCACACCGGTGCCGTTTGCATTACGTAAGCCACGTTTTATATCATACTCCTGATAAAGCTCAGGAGAGATGGAGTTGTTTTCATAAAGAAAGTGTTTGCGATCCGCAATGGATTTACGCAATTTATCTATTTCAAGATGCGCTTGGTTCATAAAATCGTTCCCTTCTGTATAATCTTTCATAATTATAACATAAGTATTCACCGGCGTGCACAGTTTTCCACGCGTGGGTGACATATTTGTTAGGAAATCGTGGCACATTTATGCCAAATCCTTGCAAAATGATGAACAGCGGGCGTTCATTTGGTATAATCAGGATGGAAAATAAATATACACGGAGGAAAAATTATGAAGGTAGCATTATTTGACTGTGACGGTACACTCCTAGACTCTATGCCAATGTGGGTCAACTTGGCCACAGATGTACTAAAAACCTACGGTGTGGATTTGCCACGCCATGTTGAGCGCGAAACGGCGAGCATGAGCCACGCCGACGCTGCCAAATATTATGCCGATATGTTTTTGAATGGCGAAGGCGCCGAAGAATTGGCTGCGCGTTTTACCCAGACTTTGGAAAAAAATTATGGCGAAACCTTGGTGCTCAAGCCTTATGTGAAGGATGTGCTAGGCGAGCTGCACGCGCGCGGCATCACCATGGCGGTGGCCTCCTCAACCGACAATTATCTCTTAGAAATGCTCCTTTCTCGCATGGGCCTTCGCGACTATTTTGCTTTTGTGCAGTCTGTGGATAACTCGGGCTACTCCAAAAACAGCGATGAATATTTTGCCCTTGCTGTGGAAAAGCTCGGCTGTGCAGCGAGCGAGGTGCTCTTTTTTGACGATGCCCTCTATGCTCTAGAGCGCGCCAAGAAAAACGGCCTCAAAACCGTGGCTGTGTGGGATGAAACCAACGTGGACCAAGCTGCAGAAATCAAGGCAGCTGGCGATTACTACATCAAGGATTTTAGCGAGGTCAAGCTCGACGAATGGTTTGAGGCATAAGGAGGCAAAACGGTGAATCCACTACAAGCTGTGGCCTTTGACCTCGATGGCACCCTTTTGGGTCCACACTCTAAGCTCACGCCGCGCACCAAGGCGGTGCTCGACAGGCTCCACCGCGCTAATATTCCTATCATTGTGGCCAGTGGACGCCCCTTTTCAACCATTCCCGAGGAGATTCTAGCTCTCGATGCCCTGCGCTACGTGGTTACGGGCAATGGTGTGCGCATTTTTGATGCCCACACAAAGGAGGATGTGCACCACTCCACCTTGCGTGCCGAGGCCTTACACGGTGTTTTGCGTGTGGCGCGCTATTATCCTGTGGGCTATGAATTTTTTATTGCCGGCAAGGCCTTTGCCAACCGCGCTTTTTTAAATGCGCCAGAAACAAAGGGCGTTTGCGGCGGCGATTTTTCCTATCTTTTGCGCACACGCACACCTTTTGACGATGTGGAGGCCTTTGTAGCGGCGCACAGTGGCGATATTGATTCGATGGGCCTTTCTATTGGCAATTTGGAGTTGCGTGCTCAGCTGCGTGCGCGTCTTGAGCGAGAGGTGGAAAACATTTATGTGACGGCCTCCCTCCCGCGCCTTTTGGAAATTGCCGACAAGGATGCCGGCAAGGCCAGCGGCGTGGGCTTTGTGCTAGAGCGCATGGGCATAGATGCTGCGGGCCTTGCTGCCTTTGGCGATGCCGACAACGACCTTGGCATGATTCAGCTGGCCGGCCTTGGTGTGGCCATGGAAAATGGCGATGCTCACCTCAAGGAGGCGGCAGATATGATTGCGCCTACCAACGCAGAGGATGGCGTGGCCATGGTGCTAGAAAAGATACTAAAGGAGAATGGAATTGATTAAGCTTTTAAACGAAAAGGAACTAGAATTCATTTACGAAGATTCAATGCGTGACACCTTTCCACGTATGGAGCTCAAGCCCCTCAAGGCCATGAAACGTATGCAAGGCGAAGGACGCTACGATGTGTGGGGCTACTACAACGAAGAGAATGAGTTACTCGCCTACGCCTGCCTTTGCACAGCGGCAACGCCGGTTCTTTTGGATTACTTAGGCGTGTACAAAAATCACCGCGGCGGCGGTATTGGTTCCAAGTTTTTGGCCGAGCTTGCAGCAAGCGAGAGCTACAGCGCCATCATGATGGAAATTGAGGCTGTAAGCGATGCCATAGACGAAGCAGACCGCGCCGTGCGCGCGCGCCGTCAGCGCTTTTACGAACGCCTGGGCTTTGTGGTCACCACCACCGATGCCCACGTTTTTGGCGAGCACTACATGGTTTTAGACAACCAAACCCATTTGGGCGTGCACGATGTCACAGAGGCCATGAAGGCGATTTATCACTACATGGTGCCAGAAAAGGACGCTTACAATAAAAACATTACCATCAAAACAATGAACTAAACGACCATAAAAAGGGGATGAACGCCATGTCAAGCATGGTAGAGGTTTGCGGTTTAAAAAAGAAGTTTGGTAAGTTTCAAGCACTGGAGGATGTAACCTTTTCTCTAAACGAGGGTGAGGTTTTGGGCTTCATTGGGCCAAACGGCGCCGGCAAGTCCACCACCATCCGCGTCCTTTTGGGGAGTATTCGCGCCAGCGGTGGCAGCGCCACCATTTTTGGCAAGGATGTGTGGAAGGACAAAAACGAGATTCACAAGCACATTTCCTATGTGCCAGGGGATGTGGCCTTGTGGGGGAGCCTGAGCGGGGAAGAAATCATCCGTCTTTTGATGAAGCTCCACGGTGGCGGCAATGAAGCGCGGCTCAAAAACCTGGTGGAGCGCTTTGAGCTCGACACCAAGAAAAAAGCCAAAACCTATTCCAAGGGCAACCGTCAAAAGGTGGGTCTTGTGGCAGCCTTGGCAGTAGAGTCCGACCTTTATATTTTTGACGAGCCAACAAGCGGCCTCGATCCTCTTATGGAAATGGTGTTCCAAGAAGAGGTGGGGCGCCTGCGTCAAGAAGGCAAGGCCGTGCTCCTATCCTCTCATATTTTAAGCGAAGTCGATAAGCTCGCCAACCAGGTGGCCATCATCCGAGCCGGTCGCGTGGTTGAAACAGGGAGCCTGAGCGATTTGCGCCATCTCACCCATTCGAAGGTGACCTTGGTGAGCGAGGGTGATGCGCGCGCCTTGGCGAATTTGGAGGGCGTTTTTGACTTTGTGCAAAAGGGGCAGGAAGCCACCTTTTCTGTAGAGCCAGCGGCCATGGCTAGGGTTTTGGGCGAGGTGTCAAAGCTAGGCGTGACGCGCTTTGATGCTGTGCCGCCAACCCTAGAGGACCTCTTTATGCGCCACTATGAGAGAGAGTAGGTGGCAGGCATGAAAGGCGATTTTAGAAATTGGACACTGCTGTTGCGCCATTATCTCAAGCGCGACTGGAAAATCATTGGGCTGTGGGTCATTGGCATGGGTGCCTTCGCAGGTGGCTTTTTGCCAGCCTTTGTAGAAATTGGCAAGGATGGTGGCCTCGCTGCCCTCTATGAAACCATGAAAAATCCGGCCATGATTGCCCTTTGTGGGCCAACGCCGGTAGAAACAGGCGCCGACTACACCGTTGGCGCCATGTATAGTCACATGATGCTCGCTATGAGCGCGCTGATTCAAATGCTTTTGGCGGCGCTTTTTGTGGTGAGCCACACCAGAGGCGAGGAAGAAAGGGGGCTTGGCGAATTTGCCCTAAGCTACGGCGCTGGCAGAATGGCCAATGCCTTGGCCAATCTTGTAGAAATGGTGCTTATTAATTTTGGGGTGGCCACTCTTACCTTTGGTTGTCTGTGGCCCTTTAAAGAGACCTCTACCACCACCGAGGGCATAGTCCTTTTTGCCTTCTCTATAGCCATGGCTGGCATGATAGGCACAGTGATTGCCCTCTTTTTTGCCCAGGTCTTCCCTACAGCATCCACAGCGCGCGGCGTGAGCCTTGGCGCCATTGCCGCTCTCTATCTCCTGCGCGCTGTAACAGATATCGAAAACGAAGCTCTTTCTATGGTGAACCCCATGGGCTGGACCTATCTCACCTATCCTTTTACCACAAACGATGCCCTGCCTCTTTTGTATGGCCTTGTGTTTTCTATGGTGCTTGCAGTGGTGGCTTTGGCCATGGAAAAGCGCCGCGATATGGGCATGGGCTATGTGCGTGAGCGCAACGAAAAGCAAGGCGTATCGCCGCTCCTTTTGAGCGAGCCAGGCTTTTTGTGGCGCATCAACCGTGCCGGTATTATTGGCTGGGTGCTCACCTTTGGTCTTTTGGGTGCTTGTTACGGCTCCATTTATGGCAGCATGGAAACTTTTTTAAAAAGCAACGAACTCATTCAAATGATGTTCACCACCCAAGGCGTGGCCGCAGAAACGTCTTTTACAGCCACGATTCTCCTCGTGCTTGAAGGCTTGGCCATGATTGTGCCCGTGTTTGTAATTGGTAAGCTCTACACAGAAGAAACAAGCACGCGCTTGGGGCTTATTTATGCCACCAAAACCTCGCGCGCCAAGCTTTACCTTTATAGCGTCCTCTTGGCCGTTGTGGCCTCTGTAGCCGCCGCAGCCTTTGCTGCTTGGGGACTGGGCGCCACAGCCCTCGCCGTGACCGAGGACTGTGCGCTGAGCCTTGCCGACTTTGTGCTGGCCGGCCTCAATTATTTGCCAGCCATTCTTGTTTCTGCTGGCCTGGCAGCCTTCCTCTTGGGCTGGTGTCCAAAATGGGGCAAGGCCGTGTATGTGTACATTGTCTATTCCTTTATGCTCAACTACCTAGGCGGCGTTTTGAATCTGCCTGACGCGATGCTCGACATCGCCGCCCTAAGCTGGGTCAGCACCATGCCGCTGGAAGACTTCGACGCCCGCTCCACCCTCGTTCTCTTGGCTGTAGCCGCCGCCCTCTTTGACCTGGGCTTTGTGGGCTACCTAAGACGAGATGAAAAATAGCATCCAAAAATACCGACAGAACGTGATGATAAGGATAAGTATATCATTTTACGGTTGGCATAAAAAAATAGACCTCGTGGAAACGGGGTCTATTTTGTTAACTTAATGACATTGACACCATAGGTGGTCATTTGCATATTGTCGCTCATCCACACCATGGAGCCACTTTCGGTAATCATGGATTCGCCTTTGTTGAGCTCGCAAATAACAACTGGTGTAGAATTACCTTTGATGTTGTAACGCATAATCATTCTCCTCTCGTAAAAAACAAGGGGTTTGATTTTATTATGGCAGATAAGCCCTTGGTGTCAAGCGCTTACGCTTGCTTGTGATAGCGCCGGGGCTTGCAAGGCCTGCCCACTCATGCAATAATAAGCGGTGAAAGAAAAGGAGAGGTGTGTAGATGGATAATAACTTCAAGAAAATGCTTAGCTACTATAAGCCACACATGAAAATGTTTATGGCGGATATGTTTTTTGCCACCCTTTCGGCGGCGGTGGTGCTCATTATTCCACTCGTTGTGCGCTATGTGACGTCAACGCTTATTTATTTGCCAAAGGATGTGATGGTGGCCCAAACGCTAAAAATTGCCGTGGGGCTCTTGGTGCTTTTGGCTGTAGATTGCTATAGCCGCTATTTTATCGGCAATTATGGCCACGTGATGGGCGCCAAAATTGAATACACCATGCGTTCTGAGCTCTTTGAGCATATGCAAAAGCTGTCGTTTTCTTTTTATGACGATGCCAAGGTGGGGCAGCTCATGAGCCGCATCACCAACGACCTTTTTGATATTACGGAGCTTTTGCACCATGGGCCAGAAAACATCATTCTTTCTGTGCTTAAAATTGCTGGCGCCTTTGTGATTCTCTCTAGCATCAATGGCTACCTAACGGCGGTTGCCTTTGTGGTACTGCCGGTGATGTTCATTTTTGCCTATGTGCTCAACGGCAAAATGCGCCGCGCCTTTGGCAGAAACCGCGTAAAAATTGCCGAAATCAATGGCCAAATCGAGGACAGCCTTTCGGGCATTCGCGTGGTCAAATCCTTTGCCAACGAAGAGATAGAAAACGAGAAGTTTAAGCGCGACAACGATAACTTTCTTGCTGCCAAAAAGAACAGCTACCATTATATGGGGAGCTTTCAGGCGGGGCTGAACTTTCTTACCATGCTGATTCAGGTGTGCGTGATTGTGGCCGGCTGCCTGCTTATTGCTCACGACATGGTGACGGTGGTGGACTTGATTACCTTCCTGCTGTACATCAGCGTTTTTACAGAGCCTATCAATACCTTGGTCAATTTTACCGAGCAGTTCCAAAATGGCTATACGGGCTTTGAGCGTTTCCAAGAAATTATGGCCATCCACCCAGATATTGAGGACAAAAAAGACGCGCGTGTGCTTACGGGTGTGCGTGGCGATATTGCCTTTAAGGATGTGTCCTTCCATTACAAGGAAAACCAAAGCGATGTTTTGGCGCATATCAATTTGAACGTGCCGGCTGGCGCTTATATGGCCTTGGTGGGGTCATCTGGCGCTGGCAAAACCACGCTCTGCTCGCTGATTCCACGCTTTTACGATGTCACAAAGGGCGCCATTACCATTGATGGGATGGATGTGCGCGATGTGACCCTAAAATCTCTGCGCAACAACATTGGCATTGTGCAGCAGGATGTGTATCTTTTTAGTGGCAACATTATGGAAAACATTCGCTATGGGCGCCCCGATGCCACAGAGGAGGAGGTTATTGAAGCTGCCAAAAATGCCAACGCCCACGATTTTATCATGTCCTTTCCGGATGGCTATCAAACAGACATTGGCCAGCGTGGCATTAAGCTTTCTGGTGGGCAAAAGCAACGCCTTTCTATTGCGCGCGTGTTCTTAAAAAATCCACCAATTCTTATTTTTGACGAAGCCACTTCGGCTCTCGATAACGAAAGCGAGCGCGTGGTGCAGGCATCCTTGGAAAAACTGGCCAAAAACCGCACCACCTTTGTCATTGCCCACCGCTTGTCGACCATCCAAAATGCTGAGCGCATCTTGGTGCTCACCGAAGAGGGCATTGCCGAAGAGGGCACCCACGAGGAACTTTTGGCAAAGGGTGGCGTTTATGCCGAGCTTTACAACAAATAAGGAGGGTGTATGAAAACCATTGGCCTTCTTGGCGGCATGAGCTGGGAAAGCACAGAAAGCTACTACCGCCTTATTAACGAAGCTGTGCGTGCGCGCATGGGTGGCCTAAACAGCGCCAAGCTCCTGAGCCTGAGTGTGAACTTTGCCGAGATTTATGTGTATCAATCCAAGGAAGAGTGGGAGATGTGCGGCGCCCTCTTAAACGAAGAGGCAAAAACCTTGGCGCGCGCCGGCGTTGATGCCATTGCCATTACAACAAACACCATGCACAAGGTGGCAGGGCGCATTATGCAGGATGTGGAGGTGCCTCTTCTCCATATTGCCGAGGCAACCGCCGATGCCCTGCTTTTGGCGGGGGTGAAACGCGTGGCGCTCTTGGGCACCATGACCACCATGAAGGAGCCTTTTTATAAAGAGGTGCTTCTTCAAAAGGGGCTCGCGGTGTATGTGCCGAGTGAGGAGGATGGGCTTGAAATAGACCGCATTATCTTTCACGAGCTTTGCCAAGGTGAGGTGGTGGAGGCATCGCGCCAAAGGGGCTACAAAATCATTGGCGCCCTTAAAGCGTGCGGGGCCGAGGCCGTCATTTTGGGCTGCACGGAGCTTGATTTGCTCCTTAGCGACGAGGCGTCTGCCTTGCCACTCTTTGACACCACACGCATTCATGCTGAAGCCATTGCAAACTATATGATGAGCGACTAGAAAGGACGATTGTTATGGAATTTACCGAGCTTATTATGAACCGTCGCAGCAAACGCATTTACACCGAAGAAGCGTTGCCAGAATTTTCTCTAGACATTATTTTAAACGCTGGCCTTTTGGCGCCAACGGGCCGCAATTTGCGTCCAGCTGAGGTTATTGTGGTACGTGATCGCGTGCTCCTTGATCACTTGGCCGAAGCAAAAACAGCCGGCTCTGCCATGCTCAAAAATGCCAAGGCGGCCTTGGTGGTCATTGGCGATGCCGAAAAATCCGACACCTGGATTGAGGACTGCTCCATTATGATGAGCTATATGCAGCTGGCTGCAGAAAACCTTGACATAGGCAATTGCTGGGTGCAGCTCCGCGGTAGAGAATCGCAAAAGGTGGTGGACGGTGTGCGCCAAAGCTCCGCAGAATATGTGCGCGAGGCCTTGGACATTCCGGCGCGCTTCCAGCCACTTGCCATGCTCTCTTTGGGGATGAGCGAGGAAGTGCGTCCGCGCCATTCTATCGAAGAAGTAGAGCCAGCCATGGTGCACGAAGAAAAGTTTTAGAATAGATGGCAAGGGTAGGTCGTTCGTTGCAATTTCCTAGTAACTATGCTATATTTAATGATACTTAGTTTAAGAATATCTAAAAGAAAGTAGAGTTGATGATCTCCTAATGGACAGTAGCAGTATAGGGATGATTGCGGTTTTGGTGATTTTGGTCGGATGCTCAGCATATTTTTCGGCCACAGAAACAGCCTTTACATCTCTCAACAGCATTCGTATGAAAACCTGGGCAGAAAATGGTGACAAACGTGCAGCGCGCACCTTGGCACTTGCTGGGGATTTCGACAAAGTTCTATCCACTATTCTCATCGGCAACAACATTGTAAACATTTCAGCTTCAACCCTTGCAACGGTGCTCTTTACCAAGCTCTTTTTTGAGTATGGGCCAACAATTTCCACCGTCGTTGTGACGATTGTTGTCCTCATCTTTGGTGAAATTTCGCCAAAAAGCTTGGCCAAAGAATTTCCGGAGAAGTTTGCCATGCAATCCACACCTATTTTGCGTGTGCTGATTGTTGTTTTGTCACCGCTCAATGCCTTGATTGGCTTGTGGAAAAAGCTTCTAGCAAAAATCATTCGTACCTCTGGCGACAGCGGTATTACAGAAGAAGAGCTCGTGGGTATTGTGAACCAAGCCGAAAGCGAAGGCGGTCTTGACGAGCACGAAAGCGATCTCATCCGCGCTTCTATTGAGTTCAACGACCTCGATGTGAGCGATATCATCACCCCACGTGTGGATTTGGTGGCGGTGGACGAAGCATCTACCATGGAAGAAGCCAGAGCGCTTTTTGCAGAAAGCGGCTACTCACGTATTCCCGTGTACCACGATTCTGTGGACAACATCGTTGGCGTTATTCACCAAAAGGATTTTTACAAGGCAAGCGCGCGTGGTGAAGCCAGGCTTGCGATGATCAAAAGCCCTGTGGTGTATACCACGCCAAACACAAAAATCTTTAAGGTGCTCAGAACCCTGCAGCATTCCAAGGTGCATATGGCTGTTGTCGTTGACGAATACGGCGGCACCGAGGGTATTGTCACCTTAGAGGACATCATCGAGGAATTGGTTGGCGAAATTTGGGATGAGCATGATGAAATCATCGAGTCTTTCCATAAGCAAAGCGACGGCAGCTACATCATTGATTGCAGCGCGGACTTGGATGATATGTACGACCTTTTCCAAATCAAGGGCGAGTGCGAGGCCACGACTGTATCTGGCTGGGTGCTTGAACAAATTGATTGTATTCCAAAGGTGGATGACAGCTTCAGGGCCGAAGGCCTTGACGTGAGGGTAACAGCTGTGGATCATCGCCGCGTGATTGAAATTCAAGTTTCTCGTGCGCCCGAGCAGGAGGAAGACGAAGACTAATCGTTATTGGTCTCTACAGTGAGCGTTGCTCACTGGGGAGACCTTTTTCATTGTCACGCAATTTTTCCACGTGGGGAGAATTTTTGTTTTTTATTTCGTTACAACTGTGCTACAATAAAGTTGCTACACTTTTATTTTGTAGCAAAAAATAAAATCTAGGCGGGCAGCGTTCGCCGAAGGGGAGGATATAATGACATCTAAATTCATTATTGTAGGGCTTACCGTTATTGTGTACCTTGCTGGGATGCTGATGATTGGGTTTTATTGCTCAAAGCGCAATGACTCTACATCACAATTTTTCCTAGGCGGTCGCAAGATGGGCCCGTTTGTTACAGCGATGAGCGCCGAGGCATCTGATATGTCGAGCTATTTGCTCATGGGGCTTCCTGGCTTGGCTTTTCTTTGCGGGACAGCAGAGGTTGGCTGGACGGTCATCGGTCTGCTTTTGGGGACTTATTTTAACTGGCTCTTTACAGCCAAGCGTTTGCGCCGTTATTCTCATGTTGTGGATGCCTTTACTTTTCCGCAATTCATGTCCAAGCGCCATCACGACAACCGTCATATGCTGAGCTTTATTGCAGCAATTATTATTGTTATTTTCTTTGTACCATACACCGCTTCTGGCTTTGCTGCCTGTGGTAAGCTTTTCGCCAGCCTCTTTGGCGCAAACTATATGGTATCTATGATTATTTTTGCTGTGGTGCTTATTTGCTACACAGCCAGCGGTGGCTTCTTGGCCGCTTCTTGGACCGACTTTGTGCAAAGCATCATCATGTCAATTGCGCTTCTCTTTGTTGTAGGCTTCGCCATTGTTTCTGCTGGCGGCTGGGGAGCCGTTATGGACCACGCTGCGAGCCTTCCAGGCTACCTTTCTATGACCAACAGCTATGTGGTAGAGGGCAATACGAGTGAGCCTTTTGGATTTTTTGATATTATTACCACCCTTTCTTGGGGCCTTGGCTATTTTGGTATGCCACACATTCTCCTGCGCTTTATGGCCATTGAGGACGAAAACAAGTTGAGCCTTTCTCGCCGCGTTGGTACCGGCTGGGTTATGGTTGCCATGAGTCTTGCAGTCATCATCGGTATGGCTGGCCTTATCATGAGCGATAGGGGCCTCATTCCAAACCTTCAAGGCGCTGGGAGTGAAACCGTTATTGTTGAAATTGGCAACTACCTTTCAACCTTTGGTCCTCTTGCTACCATCATGACTGGTATCATTATTTCTGGTATCTTGGCATCCACCATGTCTACAGCCTCCTCTCAGCTTTTGGCTGCGACCTCTAGCGTATCTCAGGATATTTTGCAGGATACCTTCAATATCAAATTGCGTGAAACACAAAGCATGGTGCTTGCACGCTTAACGGTTATTGCCATTTCTATTTTGGGTATTTTCATTGCACAAAATCCAAACAGCTCCATCTTTGGGATTGTATCCTTTGCCTGGGCTGGTTTTGGCGCAAGCTTTGGTCCTGCCGTGATTCTTTCTCTCTACTGGAAGCGCACCACCTTGAAGGGTGTGCTCGTTGGGATGGTTGCTGGCGGCGTGACCGTGTTTGTGTGGAAGTACCTCATTGCACCAATGGGTGGCGTTTGGGCTGTGTATGAGCTCATGCCAGCCTTCCTCGTTGGCTTCGTGTGCATCGTTGTGGTGAGCCTTCTTACACCACCACCTAGCAAGGAAATCACCGATGAATTCGACAAAGTGGCTTCTGGCGTGAAGCTTTAATCTTTTACCACCGTCTGCACTGGCGGTGGTTTTTTCGTGCCACGGGGGATTTACGATGACATCCAAAAGTGATACACTAAAACCTGATAGGTGTAGGCGCTCGCGCTTGCGGCTAATTTTTAAAGAAAAGACGATGATGAATTATGAAAAAAACGGTACTGTACATTTTAATCACTGCGTTTTGCTTTGGCACCATGGAGGTCGCGCTTAAAATTGGCGCAACGGGCATGGACGCTGTACAACTGACGTTTTTGCGCTTTCTGATTGGCGGGCTCTTACTTTTGCCAATTGGCCTTGCAGACATCAAAAAGCGTGGTGTGACTCTCACAAAGGGCGATTATAAATGGCTTTTTGAGGTGGGCCTTATGGGCGTGACCATCAGTATGCTGGCCTTTCAATTTGGCGTGGCTAGATGCAATGCAGCAACGGCTGCGGCCCTTATTTGCATGAACCCACTTTTTACCATGGTTTTGGCGCATTTGTTTACCGAGGAAAAAATGAATGACAACAAGGTCAAGGCCTGCCTTATTGGCCTTGTGGCGGCCTTCTTTATGATTCGCCCTTGGGATATGCAGGCAGGCAACACTGTCATGGGTGTTGGCCTGGTACTTTTTGCATCCCTCACCTTTGGCGCTTATACCGTTATGGGAAAGAGAAGCGTGGCCCGCATTGGTTCCTTTATGCAAACGGCTGTAAGCTTCATCTTTGGCGCCTTGGCTCTCTTGGTGATGCTTGTAGTGACGGGGCGTCCGATTGTTGCAGGCGTTGCCGAAAACTGGTTTGTGGTGGCCTATGTGGGCATTGTTGTGACAGGTATTGGCTATTTGGCCTATTTTTCGGCCATTGCTCGCTCCGATGCGTCCACAGGCGCCATTGCTTTTTACATTAAGCCAGCCATTGCCCCAATCTTGGCGGTGCTCCTCTTGGAAGAAAGTGTATATTGGAACAGCATTGTAGGGATTGCGCTCCTTATGAGCGCGTCTGTATTGATATTAAAAGACGCCACACAGGCAAAGGCAGAGCGCGCGCAAAGTGCCCTGTCTAGCGGTGTAAAGGTACGGTAGTTAAAAAAGGAGGTCAATATGAGCATAAGAGAAGAAGCACACAAGATGAAGCTGGCTGCGCCAGCGCTTGCAGCTACATCCAACGAAGCGCGCAACGAAGCCCTAGAAGCTATTGCTGTAGCTCTTGAGGCCAATGCACCGATGATTTTTTTGGCCAACGATGAGGATATGCAGCGCGCCGAGGAAAACGGCGTGGCGAGCACAGTACAAAAACGTCTTAAATTTGACCAAGGCAAATTGGATGGATGCATCAAGGGCTTGCGTCAGCTCCAGACTCTAGAAGATCCCCTCGGTAAAACCCTCATGAAGCGCTCCCTTGATGAAGGTCTTACCCTTTACAAGCTGAGTGTGCCTATTGGTGTGATTGGCGTTATTTTTGAAGCTCGTCCAGACGCCCTGATTCAAATTGCCTCCCTTTGCATCAAAAGTGGCAACTGTGCCATTTTAAAAGGTGGCAAGGAAACAGCGCGCACCAATAAGACCCTTTTCGACATCATTAAGGCAGCTGTGATGCGTGCCGGCCTTCCGGAGGCAGCTTTGTTGCAGGCAGAGGCCCACAGCGAAATCGACGCGCTTTTGGCCTGTGACGAGGATGTGGATTTGCTCATTCCTCGTGGCTCTAACAAGTTTGTGCGTCATATCATGGATAACACCAAAATTCCAGTGATGGGCCATTCTAGCGGCGTTTGTCATATTTTTGCCGACGCCTCCAGCGACCAAGAGCAGGCCCTAAAAATCATCATCGATGCCAAAACCCAATACGCTGCAGCGTGCAACGCCGTGGAAACCCTCCTTGTGCATGAGGACATTGCCCAAGACTTTTTACCAAAAGCACAGGAGGCCCTCACAGAAGCAGGCATTAAGCTGCGAGGGGACGCGGCTGTGGCAGCGCTTATTCCAGTAGAGCTTATGAGCGAAGAGGAATACAGCACAGAGTATGGCGAATGGACCCTCTCTATAAAAATTGTGCCAAGTGTAGAGGCAGCAGTGGCTCACATCAACCGCTACGGCTCCCATCATACCGATGCCATTCTTACAACCGACGATGCAAGTGCAGACTACTTTATGCAGCGCGTTGACAGTGCCGGCGTTTACAAAAATTGCTCCACACGCTTTGCCGATGGCTTCCGCTATGGCTTTGGGGCGGAGGTGGGGATTTCTACCGGAAAAATCCACGCCCGTGGCCCAGTGGGGCTAGAGGGCCTCGTTACCTATAAGTACAAGCTCATTGGCGAAGGCCAGATTGTGGACGACTATGCCAAGGGCGTAAAAGACTTTCACCACAAAGATTTAATGTAAGATGTGAACGGTCACCTCGTGTGGCCGTCTTTATGTAATGATAGCTTTTTTTTATCATTGTAAATGATGGTGGCCAAATGTCTTTCGGGTGTGTAAAATAGGTACTATGTACTATTATAATTATTTAGGGGGTTGAAACATGTCAACAAAGAAAAAAGGAGGAAAGGCAACGCTTGCCGTTTTGGCAGCAGTGGTTGTCCTTCTTACTGTAGCAGCCTTCACAACAACGGCAGAATCTGTTCAAAACACCTTCTGGGCCTTGGTGCCACCGCTTGTTGCGATTTCTCTAGCGCTTGCTACAAAGGAAGTTTATAGCTCATTGTTCGTTGGTGTTGTGACTGGTGGCCTTTTGTATTCTGGCTTCAATTTTGAAGGCACCATCAACCACGTTTACACCGATGGTGTTATCGCTGTATTGTCTGACTCCTACAACGTAGGTATTTTGATTTTCCTCGTTATCTTAGGTATTATTGTTTCTCTAATGAACAAATCCGGCGGTGCAGCAGCGTTTGGCCGTTGGGCACAAAGCAAAATCAAAAACAAGGTTGGCGCACAGCTTGCCACCATCGGTTTGGGTGTGCTCATCTTTATCGATGACTATTTTAACTGTCTGACCGTTGGTAGCGTTATGCGTCCAGTGACCGACAAGTTCAAAATTTCTCGTGCAAAGCTTGCTTATCTTATTGACGCCACCGCAGCGCCAATTTGCATTATTGCACCAATTTCCTCTTGGGCAGCTGCTGTAAGTGGTTTTGTACCAGGTGAAACCAATGGGATTGCGCTTTTTGTTCAATGCATTCCATACAACTTCTACGCCCTTTTGACCATCGTTTTCATGCTTGCCATCACTGTGATGCGTGCAGACTATGGCTCAATGGAGCTCCACGAAATCAACGCCAACAAGGGTGACCTTTATACCACTGAAGAACGTCCATACGAAACCTTGGAAAATGAAGCAACAGAAGAAGGCGGCCATCTCATGGATATGCTCATTCCTGTATTCGTGCTCATTTTCTGCTGCGTTGTTGGGATGATTTGGTCCGGCGGTTTCTTTGCTGGCGAATCCTTTGTAACTTCCTTCTCCAACTCCGATGCTTCTGTTGGTTTGGCCGTTGGTTCCTTCTTTGGCCTTATGATTACCTTGGTGCTTTACATGGCACGTCGCGTGATGACCTTCAGCGAATTTATGGAATGTGTGCCAAAGGGATTTATGTCCATGATTACACCAATCCTCATTTTGACCTTCGCTTGGGCCCTCAAAGCCATGACCGATTCCTTGGGTGCTGCTACCTACGTGGCAGGTCTAATTGAAGGCTCTGCAAGTGGTCTTGTGAACTTCTTGCCAGCCATCATCTTCCTCATTGGCTGCTTCCTTGCTTTTGCGACAGGCACCAGCTGGGGGACCTTTGGTATTTTGATTCCTATCGTTGTATCTGCTTTCCAAGAAACAGATCCACAGCTTATGATTATCGCTATGAGCGCCTGCATGGCTGGTGCTGTGTGCGGTGACCACTGCTCCCCAATTTCTGATACCACCATCATGGCATCTGCTGGGGCGCAATGCTTCCACCTAAATCACGTCAACACCCAGCTCCCATATGCCCTCACTGTAGCTGCTATTTCCTCAGTTTGCTTCATCATCGCAGGCTTTGTACGCAGCGCCGTGATTGGCTGGATTATTGGCCTTGCACTCACCATTGTTGTACTCTTTATTCTCAAAAAACGTGAACAAAAGAAGTACGGCAGCGCATGGCAAGACTAAAAAATAGAAAGCCCGGAGTTTTTGCTCAGGGCTTTTTGTATGTCTAAATTTTATTTATAGTTGCTAAATAGGGGACAAGTGTATTTTTTATTAAGAATATGTATGATATAATAAACATATTGTGTTGAGTTATGCAGTAGTCTTGGCACATAAAATCTAATTTTAATTGGGGGATATAGAATGACTCTTACTGAATTACTAGTCACCATCGACGACTTCATGTATCTGTACATCCTTGTGGGCCTTTTGGCTGTTATTGGCATTTTTATGTCTGTAAAAACACGTTTTGTACAGCTACGCCTCTTCCCGGAATCCTTCCGTGTTGTTATGGAGAAAAAAAGCAGCGCAGAAGCGATTTCTTCTTTCCAAGCGCTCATGGTTGCTACGGCATCCCGTGTAGGTACCGGTAACATTGCTGGTATTGCCACCGCTCTTGTAGCTGGCGGACCTGGGGCGCTTTTCTGGATGTGGGTGATGGCCATCATCGGTGGCGCATCTGCTTTTGCGGAATCTACTTTGGCTCAGATTTATAAGGAACGCGACGGCGCCATTTTTAAGGGCGGTCCATCCTACTATATCGAAAAGGCGCTTGGTATGCGTTGGCTCGGTATCATCTTTGCTATGCTCCTCATCATCACCTTTGCTTACGGCTTCAACGGCTTGCAAGCGTTCAACATTGCATCTGCCTTTGAATACTACAGCTCTGACTGGGAAAACTCCCGCGTACCAATCTACATCGGTATCATTCTTGCTGTTATTTCTACCCTTCTTTTCTTCGGCGGTGTAGGCGCAATCAGTAAGATTTCTTCCATCTTGGTGCCAATCATGGCCAGCTTTTACATCGTCATTGGTATTGCTGTTGTGCTCTTTAACTTTGACAAGTTCCCAGAAGTTATTGGCATGATTATCTCTGATGCTTTGGATTTCAAGGCCATCTTTGGCGGTATGCTCGGCTCCTGCTTGGTGATGGGCGTAAAGCGTGGCCTTTTCTCCAACGAAGCTGGTATGGGTTCCGCGCCAAACGCTGCAGCATCCTCTGATGTATCTCACCCAGTCAAGCAAGGTCTTGTACAGGTGCTTTCTGTATTCATTGACACCATGATCATCTGCTCCACCACTGGTTTCCTTGTGCTCTTCTCTGGCGTGTACGAATACCACGGTGAGCTCAATGGTATTCCACTTGTTCAACAAGCCATTGGTTCTGTGTTCGGCCCTGTAGGCGTTCACTTTACCACCTTTGCTGTGGCACTCTTTGCATTTACCTCCCTCATTGGGAACTACTTCTATGCAGAATTCAACGTGCGCTTCATTTCTGACAACAAAATGGTCCTTTTCTTGTTCCGTTTGAGCTGTGTAGCAATGGTATTTGTTGGTGCCATCAACTCCATGGATGCTGCTTGGGCACTTGCCGACATCACCATGGGCTGCATGGCCATTGTAAACATCATCGCTCTTTTCATGCTCAGTAGCGTTGTTAAAAAAGCCCTCGCTGACTACGAAGACCAAAAGCGTCTTGGCAAGGAACCTGTGTTCCACGCCAAGAAGGTTGGTATCGAAAACACTGAACCTGGCATTTGGGACTAAGCTTATAATAAAAAAGCTGTTCACCATTCCTTCGAATGATGAACAGCTTTTTTATTGGGCGTTTTCTATTAAAAGATTCATGGCTTCGAGGTAGCCCTCTATGCCGTGGCCGGCAATGGTTGCAAGGCAGGCGGCGCGGATGTAGCTCACTTGGCGAAAATCTTCGCGCTTAGACACATCGGAGATGTGCACCTCTACCGTTGGAATGCCTACAGCCTTTACGGCATCGAGGATGGCCACAGAGGTGTGGGTGTAGGCGGCAGGATTGATGACAATGCCATCGACCTCGCCGTAGCAGGCTTGGATTTTGTCCACCAAATCGCCTTCGTGGTTGCTTTGGAAAATATTCACTTCAATGCCCTTTTCCCTGGCGTGGTTTTCGATAAGGGTACACACATCGGCGTAGGTGGTACGGCCATAAATATCTGGCTCGCGAATGCCCAAAAAATTGAGGTTTGGGCCATTAATGACGCATAGCTTCATAAAAATCCTCCTCAATAAGACGCGCTACATCCTCTGGCGTGGTGTTTTCTATGGCTCTATCAGCAAAGGCTGCATAAAGGTCGGCACGTTCGCTGTAGAGTTTTTCGAGGGTTTCCATACCGCCCTTAGAAAGGGGACGGCCATCGGTAGCGAGGGCTTCTAGCGGACGTGTGAGCCAATAAATGCGGCCGTTTTGGCGCAGGGCATCGTAATTTTGTGCTTGTGTGACAACACCGCCACCTGTGGCGATGATTTGCCCGTGGCCTTGGCCAAGGCGGGCGATGACCTCACATTCTTTTTCTCTAAAGGCTGGGGCGCCGTGGATTTCAATATAGTCCGCCACCGGGCCAATTTCCTTGGCAAAAACCTCGTCGCTGTCTATGAGCGTGCGGCCAAGGCTTTGGGAAAGCGCGTTGCCAACGGTGGTTTTGCCTACGCCAGGCATACCAATCAGCACAATGTTTTCGTCATCGGCTGTCATTTTTGCGAGAATGCGCGCAATCGGCTCAATGACATCCTCAAGGCCAATAAAATGCTTGGCTGCATATACGGCTTGGGCCACAAGCATCGGCAGACCGTCGCAAACTTTGACGCCACGGTCCATAGCATCCAAAAGAAATTGGCTGCGGCGTGGGTTGTAGATGACGTCAAAGCAAGCTTCGAGTTTTGTAAAGCCATCTAGGGAAATCAAACGTTCGAGGTTGTGGGGATACATCCCTACAGGGGTGGCGTTGACAATGACCTCTGCATCGTGATGGAGATGGATGTCGCTATATGGAATGCCATCGTGGCGAGCAATGGTCAGGATTTCTCGGGCGCCTTTGTCGCTTAAAACGGTATGGATGGTTTTGGAGGTGGCGCCATTGCCCAAAATAAGGCACTTGCGGCCATTTATTTCAATGCCAGCGTTGTCCATGGCAAAGGATAGGCCGTCGTAATCGGTGTTATAGCCATGGAGACCATCTTTTTTGCGCACAATGGTGTTCACACAGCCAATGCGTGCTGCGTTTGGGTCAATAGAGGTAAGGTAGGGCAGGACGGTTTCTTTGTAGGGAATGGTCACGTTGAGGCCTTGCCAATCGCCGTGCGCAAAAAAATCATCCAGCTCTTCGGGCTCCTTCTCGAAGAGCTGGTAGGCATAATCACCAATTTGCGCGTGAATGGCAGGAGAGAAGCTGTGGTCCAGGGTGCGACCTAGGAGCCCAAAGCTCATAGATCAATCTCCACGTTCTTGTAAGCGCCAAGGAGGGCGAAGGTTGGGCAATCGCGAGAAAGGTCGTTGACAATGGTTTGTACCTGGCTGGCGCGGATATCAGCTTCCATATCCATAAAGAAGCGAGATTCGGTCACGTCACCCGTCACCACTGGACGGGATTCCAAAAGGCTTAAGTTGATGCCCAAGGCAGCGAGTGGGGAAAGAATGTTATCGAGGCCACCAGGGACGTTTGGTGTAGCAAGCATCAAGCTCACGCAGTTCACGTCTGGATAAATGTCTTGCTTTTTGGCAAGGCAGATGTAGCGGATGTAGTCGCCAGGGTTGGCCACTTCCTTGCGGATGGTGTGGAGGGCATCGCTGACTTCGATGTGGCTAGGGATGATCCAAGCAATGAAGTCATCGCTTGGATTTTCAAGGTCGTGCTGAATATCGGTGCGGCCTTTTTTGATGATGTTGCAATCGAGGGTAGCGAGGAAGTCAGAGCAGTGGAGGTAGCTGCGTTGATCCAAAACAACGGTCTTGAGGCTGGAGAAAGGCACGTTGTTGGCGCTGACCATCTTGTAGTGGAGATTCACCTTGATGCCGCGCACAATGTGGCAGGTTTTTTGGGCGAGGAGGTCGTAGGTCATGGCGTTTGCACCAGAGCGGTTGTCTTCAATAGGAAGGATACCGAATTGGCAAAGACCGGCGTTGACTGCATCCACAACCTTGAGGTCGTTGTTTAGGGTCACGAGAAGAGGGTTGTCGAAAAGCTTCTTGGCCACGGTGGCATCGTTGTTGTCGCCGGCGATGGCTACAGAGCCAGTGGTTGGGAAGGCCTTGTCGGTGAAGGTATCGGTCACGCCATTGATGAAGGAGTTGTCTGGATCAATGAGCTGGCTTTGTCTGCGACGGCTCACACGGAAGAGGGTTTCATAGGTTTCGCGTAGGGGCACCACGAGGTCACTGTCCATGTTTTCTGTTATGTGGTCCAAAATCCATTCTTCGCGGCTGCGGTCCAAAATTGGCAAATCGTTGGCTTTTTTGTAAGCTGCTACATCCTTAGAAAGGTTCAGACGGCGAATGATAAGTTTTAAAAGCTCGTCGTCAACGACGTTAATTTCTGAACGGATATCGTCTAAATTTTTCATTTGCTTTGCTCCTCTAATAATAAATCTAATATAACAATGGCCATCACAGCTTCCATGACAGGTACGGTGCGAATGGCAATGCAAGGGTCGTGACGGCCAGTAATCACGAGAGGCTCGTCGATGCCCTTAGAAAGGGATACGGTTTGTTGCTCCATAGAGATGGAGGCTGTTGGCTTCATGGCGATTTGGGCCAAAATTGGCGCGCCAGAGGTGATGCCACCTAAGATGCCGCCGGCGTTGTTGGTTACAGGTGTAACGGTGTCGCCTGCCATTGTAAAGGGATCGTTGTGTTGGCTACCACGCATGGTGACGCAGTCAAAACCAGCGCCAAAGCTTACGCCCTTGCAGCCCGGAATACCAAAGAGTGCCTTGGCCAAGGCGTTTTCCACGCCGTCAAACATGGGGCCACCGAGGCCTGCAGGAACGCCAATGGCTGCACATTGAACAATGCCGCCAACGCTGTCGCCCTCATGGGCCGCTGCTTCAATGGCCTCTTGCATGGCTGGTGCTATTGTATCGTCTAAGGTGGCAAAGGCTTTTGTGGCCATACCTTCTAGGGTATCGCTAGAAACAGACACTGGGTCAAAAGAGGTGCCGCGCACGTTTTCTATTTGCAAAAGCTGAGCGCCAATGTAAATGCCTCGGCGTCGCAAAATTTGCTTGGCAATGCCGCCGGCGATGCAAAGAGGGGCCGTGAGTCGGCCTGAAAAATGGCCGCCACCGCGCATATCTGCAAAGCCTTTATAATGAAGGAAGGCGGTATAATCAGCGTGAGATGGACGCGGATGATCTAGGAGGTTGGCATAATCCTTCGAATGCTGGTCGGTGTTTTCGATATAGGCCATAAGCGGAAAGCCTGTGGTCACGCCGTCCATAAGGCCTGCGCCAAAGTGGACGAGGTCTGGCTCACGGCGCTTGGTGGTGAGCTTGCTTTGGCCTGGGGCGCGTCTGGCCATAAAGATGGCCAGTTCCTTTTCGTCAATGGCTTCACCGGCAGGCACGCCATCAATTAAAATACCAATCATTTTGCCGTGGCTTTCGCCAAAGACGCTGCAGCTGTAGTTCTTTCCGATACTAGATGACACGTGCGTCACCTCCTAGAGCGTTGAAATCGTTATAAAAATGTGGATAGGACTTGTTGACCGCCTCGCTACCAGTAAGGGCAATAGGTGCATCGGCCACGCTTGCAGCAATGGCACAGGCCATGGCAATGCGGTGGTCGTTGGCGCTGTCGATGGTGGCACCGCCGTGCAAGCACCCGCCTGTAACGCGCATGGTGTGCGCATCGCTATCGCAATGGATGCCCATGGCTTCGAGCATGGCTGTGGTGGTGGCAATGCGATCGCTTTCCTTTAGGCGGAGGCGTTCAATGTCGGTAAATACCGTGGTGCCTTGGGCCATAGCTGCCACAACAGAAAGAATAGGCAGGGCATCTGGAATTTCTTTAACGGAAATCTCTTGAGCCATAAGCGGCGCTGGCGAAACAGTAATGGCCTTTTCACCGCGCTCAACCTTGGCGCCGAAGCCTTCCAAAATATCTATGATGACCTTATCCCCCTGGGAAGAGGCGAGGTCAAGGCCGGTGACCGTCACACTTTGACCAATGGCGCCAGCTGCCAAAAAGAAGGAGGCATTGGACCAATCGCCTTCAATGGCGTGTTCGCCTTGTGGAAGGGTATAGCGAGAGGCGGCCGGCACATGAAAATCGGTGCCGTCTTCTTCAACATCAATACCGAAACGTTTGAGCACATCGAGGGTGAGGTCAATGTAAGGTCTTGATTGTAATGGTGTGGTGAGATGAATATCCAGGCCGCTTTCCATAAGAGGGGCAGCCATAAGAAGACCGGTGAGGTATTGGCTGCTCACATGGCCCGGGAGTTCACAGTTTTTGCCAGTGAGGGGGCCGGTGATATCCAAAGGCAGCTTGTGTGCGTTTGTTTTGGCGCCCAAGCCTTCAATAACCTCCAAAAAGTCCGCAATAGGACGCTCAGGCAGGCGACCTCGGCCCACAAAATGGGCACTTTTACCAAGAGCGGCGCTCAGTGGCAAAAGAAAACGTAAGGTAGAGCCGCTTTCCATGCAGTCGATGGTGGGCGCGTCTGCTATGGCCTTTATGGGCTCAATGTATACTTTATTGTCCTCGCGCTTTACTTGGACACCGAAGGCTTTGAGGCAAGCGAGGGTGGTGTCGATATCTACAGAGCTTGTTGGAAGGGTCCAAGTGCTTGGTGCATCAGAAAGGGCGGCAGCTATAAAAAGGCGGTGGGCAGCGGATTTTGATGGAATGGCTGCAACGGTGCCACTAAGTTTTTTTGGCGAAAGCTTCATTATAATGTCTCCTTTCCGAGTTCAATGAGTGCGAGCAAATCCTCATAGGATACCTTTTTTAAAGAGCAGTGACCAATTTTTTCTGGCACCACAATGGTGATGGCATCGCTGTGAGCTTTTTTGTCGCGACGGCAGATGTCGCACATGGCGTTTGCGTCGTAGTTTGTCGCAATGGGTAAATGGTTTTCTTTTAAAATGGCTTCGATTTTGACAGCTGTGCCAGCCTCGCTCCAGCCCGTTTTTTCTGTGGCGCGTGCCATCATAGCAAGGCCAATGGCTACGGCGTGACCGTGGGTAACACCAAAGCTAGAAAGATGCTCAATGGCGTGGGCCAGGGTGTGGCCGAGGTTTAAGAGCTGGCGGCTGCCTTTTTCAAATTCGTCGTCGTGGACCACCATGGCTTTGTGGCGCACGCAAATCTCTACAATTTTATCAAGGTCGGCGCTGTCTTGCTTGAGGGCTTCCGCTGCCACACGGTCAAAGAGAGGGACTTCGCCCAAAACACCATACTTGATGGTTTCGGCCACGCCATCAGAAAAGCTCTCGCTTGGCATGGTTTTAATGAGGTCTACATCGCAAATAACAGCCAAAGGTTGATGGAAGGCACCAACGAGGTTTTTGCCGGCCTCAATATCGATGGCGGTTTTGCCACCTACCGAGGAATCGACAGCAGCCAAGAGGGTTGTAGGCACCTGCACAAAAGGAATGCCGCGTTGGTAGCAGGCGGCTGCAAAGCCAGCCAAATCGCCAACCACGCCACCGCCTAGGGCGAGAACGAAGTCAGTGCGGTGAAGCCCAGCTACGCTCCATTCATTCACAAGACGCTCGAGAGAGGCAAAGGACTTGCTTTCCTCGCCAGCTGGGATGATGGAGGTGATGACCTCAAAGCCAGCTGCACGTAGGCTCACCTCGCAACGTTCCAAATAAAGAGGGGCTACGTTACTGTCTGTAAGCAGGGCCACCCTGGAGAGGGGATGGACGCCCAAGGCTAGGGCGCCAACCTCATCCAAAAGACCATGACCAATGGTGACCTCATAAGGGCGCTTGGCCTCTACAAGGACCTTTAAAGGGCTCATAGGGTGATTTCCTTTTTGCAGAAAGCGTGGAGCTTCAATACATCGGCTGCCAATTCATCGAAGGCTTCAGGACGGAGGCATTGTGGGCCGTCGCACTTTGCGCGTTCTGGGTTGTTGTGTACTTCAATCATAAGGCCGTCAACGCCAGCAGCCACAGAGGCCATAGAAAGTGGACGCACCATGCGGCGAATACCAGCAGCGTGGCTAGGGTCGATGACGATTGGGAGGTGGGTCATTTCGCGAAGCATTGGCACAGCAGAAATATCTAAGGTGTTGCGGGTTTTGGTTTCGAAGGTACGAATGCCACGTTCGCAGAGGATAACGTCCTTGTTGCCGCCAGCCATGATGTATTCAGCGCTCATGAGCCATTCTTGGTAGGTGGCACTGAGGCCGCGCTTTAAGAGAACAGGCTTGTTCATCTTGCCCACTTCCTTGAGAAGGTGGAAGTTTTGCATATTGCGAGCGCCGATTTGGAGAATGTCGACATCAGCGAAAAGTGGGAGCTGGGAAGCGTCCATAACTTCGGAGATGATTGGGAGGCCGGTGGCTTCCTTGGCTTTTAAGAGAAGTTCAAGACCTTCAGCGCCCATGCCTTGGAAGGAGTATGGAGAGGTGCGTGGCTTGAAGGCACCGCCGCGAAGGATGGTAGCACCAGCAGCCTTCACACGCTGAGCCACTTCGATGATTTGATCTTCGCTTTCGATGGAGCATGGGCCAGCGATGAGGGTGAGGTTGCCGCCGCCGATGGTGGTGTTGCCAACGTGGATGACGGTGTCGTGTGGATGGAATTGACGGTTGGCGTTTTTGAATGGATCTTGGATGCGGGTAACGCTATCTACGATTTCCAAAGCTTCGATGAGCTCAATATCAACGCGGGAGGTGTCGCCGACAAGGCCGATGATGGTGTAGGTATCCCCTTCAGAGAAGTGGAGACGGAGGTTCATAGATTCGAGCCAATCGGTGAGCTGTTGAACTTGGGCCTTTTCTGCAGATGCTTTAACTTTGATAATCATGGATAATTGCTCCTTTCAAATTAGGGGATGCGGGATTTTTGATATAAAAAAAACTGCACGAGGGTTTTCCTCAGTGCAGCTGCTATCTCTCGCTTATGCTTAGATAGTTCTGTTTTTCGGATAACCCAAATATCCCTTACTGAAACCAGTAAAGGTAAAATAAGTAAAGTAATATTGGGTTGTCGCAGAAACTATCTTAGACATATTAATCACCTGTTGGTTTAATTTTTCTAAAGGATATCACATTTTTTTTGGAATGTAAAGCAAGAGATGGTAATTTGTTAACCAAATTTTTGTAAAGTGACAACAAATAAGCCCTGGCTCGCTGTCGTTCGTCCATTGGCTCGGGACGAACACTGGCGGCCAGGGCTCGGATATGCTCAGCTTAGAAGAGCCAGAGTTTGAGTACAAAGAGAATGGCGAGCACAATCATCACAGGAGAAACCTTCACGCGCTTTTCGCTAGGAACGGTGAGGTTGTGAAGAAGGTTGATGAAAACGTAGCTGAGTACGCCAAACACCAAGCCGTCACCAATGGAATAGGTGAGAGGCATCATGATGATGGTCGCAAATGCCGGCATACCTTCGGTGATGTTATCGATGTCGATGTTTTTGACATCCTTGAGCATGAGATAACCAACATAAATCAGCGCTGGTGCTGTGGCACAGTTAGGCACTGCAACGATGATTGGCGCAAAGAACATAGATATTACGAAGAGCGCGCCAATGGTGATGGCGGTGTAGCCGGTACGGCCACCTTGGTTCACGCCGACGGAGCTTTCTACACCAGTGGTGATGGTGGAGGTACCCATAAGAGCGCCAGCGGTTGTAGCGAGGGCGTCGGTCATAAGCACACGGGATACGTTTGGCACGTTGCCGTCTTCATCGAGCATGTTGCCGCTGGCGCACACGCCAACAACGGTACCAACGGTGTCAAAGAAATCGACAAAGAGGAAGGTGAGCATGATGACAAGGAAGTTGGCAATGGCCTCGCCGTTGTCAAAAATACTGAAGTCGAGCTCGCCGGCAATCGGTGCAATGCTTTCAAGACGCACGGCGCCTTCTGGCAAATAAATACCAGCTGTTGCGGCAGCCTCTGGAGAAAGAAGGGCATAAACCCAAGCCACAAGGGAGCAAACGATAATACCAATCAAAATAGAACCTGGCACCCTGCGTTTTTCCAAAATAGCAATAAGCACCACACCCATGCAGGCAATCACAACAGGGAAGGTCATATCCCCCAAGCTAACGTAGGTGCTTTCGTTGCCAACAATGATGCTGGTGTTTTTAAGCCCGATAAAGGCAATGAAAAGACCAATACCAGCAGTCACAGCGTGCTTCATGTTTTCTGGAATGGCGTAAACAACAGCCTCACGCACCTTGGAAAGCGTTAAGAAAATAAAAATAACACCTTCAAAGAAAACGGCGGTGAGGGCTGTTTGCCAAGGCACACCCATGCCAAGAACAACTGTGTAGGTGAAAAAGGCGTTGAGACCCATACCTGGCATGAGGCCAAATGGCATATTGGCATAGAAACCCATAATAAAGCAGCCAAGGGCAGAGGCCAGGCAGGTGGTGGTAACAAGGGCGCCAGCATCCATACCTGTTTCTGCTAAAATAGCTGGGTTAACAGCGATGATGTAGGCCATGGTCAGGAAGGTGGTGAGCTCTGCCATGAGCTCGGTTTTCATGCTGTCGGGCTTTGCTGCAAATACGGGAAAAAGCTTTGTTAGAAATTGGTTTGACATAAAATCTCCTTTTTTAATAAATTTTTTATAAACTAAGCCAATGATTTTTCAGCGAGCACACCAATCGTGCATCGATGTAGGCTTGGTCCCTAGTGAGAATGGTTTGCCCCTGATAATTGCCTGCTGGTGTGAGCTCAACCACGAGCACATTGTCCACGTCGTCGTCGCTTGTAAGATGGAGGGGCAGCATAAAGTTCATGGTGTTGCGTGATGGATAGTAGGAAGGAATGGCTGTGTGGAAATTCCAGCGCACCTCCTTGCGCGAAAGAAGCACAGCATCGTCCAAACGGTTTTTAAGACGGTTGTAAAGCAGCATATCCTCTTCTAGGAGGGTGCGGATTTTCTCGAAGAGTTTTTCTTGCAGGGCGCTGTCGTTTGCACGATCAATGTCGTTCAAAAGACGCATGGCGCGCTTGTGGTCGTAAAACTGGCTCTTGAGATAGCTGATTGGAAAACGATCGATGTTCTCAATGAGAATATGGTCGTAATCGCAGTGGATTTCACGCCCCAAATCAAAGAGAAGATCGCTTTGATGGCTAAAGTAGCTTGCTGGCTGTGGCAAGGGGTTAAACTTTTGCACCAATTGCTTGCCCATGCCAGAGTGACCGGCGATGCAAAATTCCTTAAAGAGCCATGGCGATTCGCCGGCTGTGTTTGGCACAAAGCAGGCGTAAATTTCGTCAAAATGACGGTCCACGAGGCCAGTGTTGAAGGCAGCGAGGCGTTCGTCCTTAGAAAGCAAGACCTTGCCTTCGAGCTGAATGCGGTAGAAGGTGTATTGGATGTATTTCTTTAGAATGTAAAAATTTTGCTTTTCGGCATGAGGAAAATCCCACGCTTCTGGCGTAGCGATGGCAGCCAAAGCGAAGAGAAAATCCTCCCATTTGCCCAAAAAGGCAAAGTTTTCGAGGGCTTGGGCCGGATTGTCGCCCTTGATTTTATTGACCTCGAGGCTAGAGGCCGGGGCGTTGTTGTCATCAATATAAATGAGAGCGTAGGGCGCAGGATGATGCTTGCTTTTTTTGGGCCCGCGCTTAAAGGTAACAAAGATGGGCTTGCCATTCTTGGATGGAATATCAAGTTCAAAGCCCAGCTTTTCACCGCTGTAGTCCAAGGTAAAGGAGCCCTTGGCCTGCTGATAGCTCGATTCCAAAAGCCCAGGCAAGGAGGCCTGCACACGTCCTGTTTTGAGGGAAAGAAGATGGAGCATATGTCCATCGAGCTGTGCATGGGCTAAAAGAGAGTCGGGTGCCTCACCCGGCACAGGGGCCTCAAGATGCGGATGCAGCTGGCTTTGCTTGACCACAGGGGTAGCGTGCGCACGACGCTTTTTGGCTGTGACAACGGTTTTGGTTTTGCCGGCCTTGGGCTTTTGCCAAATAGAAAAACGCACACGCATTTCTTCCACATTGGGATCAGGTGGAAGGAGAGTGAGAAATTCCGGCAAATCGCGCAGCATATTTTTTAGACGGCTATAGCCAAAGGCGCGGCTCGACATATGGTTGTCGGCGAGTATTTGGGCAATGTCGTTCATGGGGTGAATGCCGTAGTTTAAATTTTTGCACAGGACACGGTAAATGTCCTCTTTGTTTTCGTTTGTGAGCATAGCGACTCCTTTCATTGGAGGGGTTCTATGATGCCGCCTGCTAGGACATGGCCGTCACCATCGTACAAAACTACGCTTTGGCCAGGGGTAATGGCGCGCACGGCTTCGTTAAAGGTGACAAAAAGGCGTTCACCCTCAAGGCAGTAATGGCCTAAGGTGCCTTTGTCGCGCGAGCGCACCTTGATAAGGGCCTCGCCTTCTTTAGGCATAGCGGCTTGTCTATTCACATCGCGCGCCACCAAGGTAGTACGCATCAGCGCTTCATTTGTGCCAACGGTAACGGTGTTGGCTTGGGCGTTTGTGTTAACTACATAGGCAGGGTAGCCCAAGGCGAGCCCTAGGCCGCGGCGTTGGCCGATGGTGTAGCGCCATGCGCCGTGGTGGGTGCCCAAGGCGTGGCCGTCTTGAGCAATAAATGAACCGTCCTTTGGCAGCCTTTCTGGGCAGTAGCCTTCCAAAAAGGCGGCATAATCGTCGTTTGGAATAAAGCAAATTTCTTGAGATTCCTTTTTCTTGGCGGTAAAGAGCTGGAGCGCGGCAGCAATATCGCGCACCTCATCCTTGGTGTAGTCGCCAAGAGGGGTGAGAACGTGAGAAAGTACCTCGCTTGCTACACCCCAAAGAAAATAGCTTTGGTCTTTGGCGTGGTCCTTTGGTGCGGCCAAAAGGATGCGGCCCTCTTTTGGCACCGTGCGCACATAGTGACCTGTGGCCAGGTAGTCGCAGCCCAAGGCTTGTGCAGCCTGCCAAAGGGCGCCAAATTTGATGGTGGCATTGCAGCGCACACAAGGGTTTGGCGTGTCGCCTTTGAGATAACTTTGGGCAAAGGGCGCAATGACCTCTTTTTCAAAGGCTTCTTCAAGGTGAACAAGGTGGAAAGGTACGTTAAAATGTTCAGCCACGGCTTGAGCGTCTTTTTGGGCGTCAGAGTCGCGGCTGTTTTCGTCTATAAGCTTCATATGAATGGCAATGACCTCGTGGCCGGCTTCCTTCAATAAATGAAGGGCCACAGAGCTGTCAACGCCACCACTGATGCCAATGGCAACCTTACTCATGGTGGCCTCCTTTTTGAGCAGTAACGGTATCGTCTTCTATATAATAGCGGGTGCCCACGAGGTCATCGGGCAAATATTGCTGCTTGACCTGGTGCATAGGATAATCGTGGGGATATTTGTAGCCCAAGCCATGGCCAAGCTCAGCGGCGCCTTGATAATGAGCGTCCTTGAGATGGTTTGGCACCGCGCCGTTTTTGCCGCGGCGCACATCACCCAAAGCTTTGTCGATGCCAAGGAAGGAGGCGTTGGATTTTGGCGCTTTGGCCATATAGACCACAGCCTGGCTTAAGATGAGGCGTCCCTCAGGCATACCAACAAATTGTAGGGCACTTGCAGCGCTTTGTGCCACTACAAGGGCTTGGGGGTCGGCCATGCCAATGTCCTCACAAGAGAGGACGACAATGCGGCGGGCAATAAAAAGTGGGTCCTCGCCGGCATCGAGCATACGGGCCAAATAATAAAGGGCGGCATCTGCATCGCTGCCGCGCATACTTTTAATAAAGGCAGAAATAATATCATAATGTTCATCGCCTGTGGCGTCATAAGACACGGCAGGGCGTTGGATGGATTCCTCGGCCACAGCAAGGTCGATGTGAATGGTGCCGTTGCTGTCGGATGGGCTAGAAAGCACCGAAAGCTCAAGGGCATTGAGGGCCATGCGCGCGTCACCCTGGGAATAGTTGGCAAAGTGGTCGAGGGCCTCGTCGGTGACGCTTACGTGGTAGGCACCAAGGCCGCGTTCGCGGTCACTCAGAGCGCGGCGACAGAGGCCTGTGATGTCTTCTTTAGACAGCGGCTTCAATTCAAAAATAAGGGAACGCGACAAGAGGGCGCGGTTGATGCTAAAATACGGGTTTTGGGTGGTGGCGCCAATAAGGATGATGGTGCCCTTTTCCACCGATGGCAAAAGCCCGTCCTGCTGGGCCTTGTTGAAGCGATGCACTTCGTCCACAAAGAGAATGGTTTGGCGGCCGTAGAGATTGAGCTCGTCCTCGGCTTTTTTGATGAGCTTGCGCAATTCAGGCAGGCCGTCGGTCACGGCATTGAGGCGGGCAAAGGGACGCTTGGTGACCTCGGCAATAACCATTGCCAAGGTGGTTTTGCCACAGCCGGAAGAGCCCCACAATATAATAGAAGAAAGTCGGTTGGACTCAATGGCGCGACGCAAAAGTTTGCCAGGCCCAATGAGTGCTTCTTGACCGACAACCTCGTCTAAGGTTTTTGGACGCATACGGTCGGCCAAAGGTGCGTGGCTGTGGGTCGCGTGTGGGGTGTTAGAGCTAGGGGCAAATAAATTGATTTGTTCGCTCATAACGGACTTCCTTTAAAGACGCTCGGCCAGCTCTTTGATGTAGTGGGCGAGGCCGTCGTGTAGCTCCTCGCGTTTTAAAGCATAGTTGATGTTGGCTTTGACAAAGCCAAGCTGATCGCCAACGTCAAAGCGCGTGCCACTAAAATCAAGAGCTGTCATATTTTCTTGGGTTGCAAGGGTGTTTAAGGCATCGGTGAGTTGAATTTCTCCGCCTTTGCCAGGTTTGGTTTGCGCCAGGATATCAAAAATAGCTGGTGTTACAACATAGCGACCCATGATGGCAAGATTACTTGGCGCTTCCTCAAGGGATGGCTTTTCCACAAGGCTTTGGACAGCGCATTGACCGTTTGTCAAATCGCCCTTTGGCGCTACAATGCCGTACTTGTGAATGTTTTCTGGAGCAACAGCTTGCACGCCAACAACAGAGGCGCCTGTTTTTTCGTAAACAGAGAGAAGCTGGGCCAAGGCAGGCGTTTCGGCGTCTACAATATCATCGCCCAAAAGCACAGCAATGGCCTCGCCTTTGGCAAACTCTTGCGCGAGGCTCACGGCGTGGCCGAGGCCTAGAGGTTCCTTTTGGAGAATGTAGGAAATACTCACATTGGGATTAATGGTGCGAACGCGTTCGAGCAGGGCTGTTTTATTGTGGGCTTCAAGAAATTCTTCAAGATGCACATCCTTGGCAAAATGGTGGCGGATGGCGTCCTTATATTCACTCACCACCAAGAGAATATCTTCGATGCCACTGGCTTGAGCTTCGTCAATAATAAGCTGGAGCGTTGGCACATCAACAATTGGCAAGAGCTCCTTTGGCACAGCCTTGGTCGCAGGCAAAAAACGTGTGCCCATGCCGGCTGCTGGAATAACCGCTTTTTTTACTGTATGCATAGCAAACCTCCGTAGAGAATAGTTATCAGTATTATAACACTGGGTATTTCTCAATGTAAAGCGCCAGGGCCTTGCGAGCGATAAGCGCTGATGATAGAATAGAAATTGATTGTTAAAAATAACCGGGAGGCTGGTGGCTGTTGAAAAAAATAGACTGGGATGCGCTCGAACGCTATTTTGATGATGTGCGGCGCAATTTTAAATTGGGGCGTCGCTACACGCAGACGAGCGAGCGTTTCAATCCTCAGGCGCTGGCGCAGACGCTGAGAGATTATTTTATATATGGTGTTTTGGCAGTGATTATTGGCATCATCGTTGGCGTTGTAACAGCGGTGTTTGGTCACGGCCTGCTATTTTTGAATGAATTCCGCGATGCGCACATCTTTTACCTTGTGCCTTTTTTGGGCGTGGCAGGGCTTGCAATTATGGCGGTCAATATGCGCTTCGGCGGTCGCGCGCAAAAGGGCATGGGCCTTGTGTTTGCTGTTGGCCTTGGCGAGGAAGAAAATATCCCACTGCGCATGGTGCCCTTGACCATTTTTTCTACGTGGACGACCCACCTCTTTGGCGGTAGTGCCGGGCGCGAAGGGGTGGCTGTGCAAATTGGCGCCACAGTGGCCAATCAGTTTTCACGCTTTCGCCCAAAGGGTGCAGATACGCATATTGTTATGGCCTGCGGGATGGCCGCTGGCTTTGCGGGACTTTTTGGCACGCCTCTTGCAGCCACCTTTTTTTGCCTAGAGGTTTTGGTTGTGGGGAGCCTTTATTATGAAGCCTTGGCACCGGCCTTGGTAGCGGCCTATTGTGCTTCCTTCACAGCGCGCTCCTTGGGTCTAGAGGCAATGCTGATGCCAATTGGCGCCGTGCCTGAGATGGACTCTGCGCTTATGGTTTTGACCATTGGGGCGGGTATTTTGTTTGGTGCTGCGGGCTGGAGCTTTTCCTGGCTTTTGAACCATCTAAAGCTGTATTTCGCCTTACTTATTGATGATCCGCGCTTGCGCATTTTAATCATTGGCTCCCTTTTGGCTGTGTGCTTCTTACTTTTAGGACAAGGCCGGTATTCGGGCTTGGGCGATGCGCTTTTTGCTGGCGCCTTCACTGGTGGCGATATTTATTATTGGGACTGGCTTTTGAAGCTCTTGCTTACCGTGCTGACCCTTGCGTGTGGTTTCCAAGGTGGGGAGCTGACGCCACTTTTTGTTATTGGCGCTACCCTGGGCGCTGTTGTAGCGATGGCCTTGGGGCTTCCTGTGGCACTTTTTGCGGCCATGGGCTGTGTGGCTGTTTTTGGCGCTGCAACCAAAACCATGCTCACGCCAATTTTTATTGGGGCAGAGGTTTTTGGCACCCAAGGCCTGGCCTTTTATGCCCTAGCAGTGATGGTGTCCTTCATCATCAGCGGCCACTACGGTATTTACACCAAGCAAAAATACATGGACGGCGACAAGCTGCGTCCGAAGAACGACACGAAATAAAACTAGGCAGTTGGGCAAAAATTTGCTACACTGTTAGTGAAAAATGTAAAAAAGCGCCTCAGAGGTGCCAATCATAGGAAAGAGGAATAGAAAAAATGAGTAAACTTATTGTTTTTGGTCACGCTGCTCCAGACACCGATTCTATTGCAAGCGCCATTAGCTATGCCTATCTTTTAAACCAAACCGGTCACGAAGCCACCGCTTACGCTTTGGGTGCACCAACCGAAGAAACTGCCTTCGCTCTTGATGCTTTCAAGGTTGAAGCACCAAAGGTGATTGAAAAAGCCAGTGATGTGTGCGATCAAGACACCATGCTCGTGCTTGTTGACCACAATGAAGCCCAACAATCTCTTGTAGACCGTGGTGACTACAAAATTTTGAGCGTTGTGGACCATCACCGCATTGCCAATTTTGAAACTGCAGATCCACTCAACTATCGCGCAGAGGCTGTTGGTTGCACCGGGACCATCATCTACAAGATGTTCAACGAACAAGGTGTTGCTATGCCAAAGGAAATCGCCGGTCTTCTTCTTTCTGCAGTTGTAAGCGACACCCTTCTTATGAAGTCTCCAACCTGCACACCAGAAGACGAAGCGGCCATCACTGCTCTTGCAGCCCTCGCTGGTGTTGATTACAAGACCTACGGCCTCGATCTCTTAAAGGCTGGCACCAACCTTGCAGCAAAGACAGCCGCTGAGCTCCTTACCCTCGATGCAAAGAGTTTCCCAATGGCAGATAGCACCGTACGCGTGGCTCAGGTTAACACCGTTGATGAAGCAGACGTATTGGCACGCAAGGCGGAAATCGAAGCACTTATGCAAGCAGATTGCGACAAGGAAGGCTATGATCTCTTCCTTCTTATGATTACCAACATCCTCACCAGCGACACCACCGCTTTGGTATGTGGCACTAAGGCAGAAATGGTAGAAAAAGCCTTCGATGCGAAGCTCGAAGACAACCTCGCAACCCTCTCTGGCGTTGTATCTCGTAAAAAGCAAGTGGTACCACCACTCACAAAGGCTTTTGAAGGCTAAAACAAATGAGACTGCGCTTTGCAGTCTCTTTTTTATAAACGCATAGGAGGGAAAGCATGAAAACCTTAGATGTAAAAAAAATCACCGAGGCCATCCGTCAAATGGCCGTTGAGGTCAACACCAATTTGCCCAAGGACGTGCAGGAAGCTCTAGAAAACGCTTGCCAAAAGGAAGAATCCCCTTTTGGTCAATACTGTCTCAAGCAAATTGTGGCCAATGCCAATTTGGCCCGCGATGACCATCAAGCCATGTGCCAAGACACAGGCACCTTGGTTTGCTACCTTAACATTGGCCAAGATTTGCACCTTGTAGGCGGCGATGTGACAGAGGCCGTCAACGAAGGCGTGCGCCAAGGCTATAAGGACGGCTATTTGCGCAAGAGCATTGTCGAAGAGCCAGTTTTTGAAAGAAACAACACCGAAACCAACACACCAGCAGTCATTCACATGAACATTGTGCCAGGTGACGCGTGTGAAGTCGTTGTTATGCCAAAGGGGGGCGGCGCCGAAAATATGGGTGCCTTGGGTATGCTCAAACCAACCGCTGGCAAGGATGGTGTGGTGGATTTCGTTGTCAACGCCGTGTCCAATGCAGGCGGCAACCCTTGCCCGCCAATTATTGTAGGTGTGGGTATTGGCGGCACCATGGAAAAGGCTACGGCCATTGCCAAGGAAGCCCTCATGCGCCCAATCGGTTCCCATCACGAGGATGCGCGCTACAGCGCCATGGAAGATGAAATCTTAGAACGCGTCAACAAGCTCGGCATTGGGCCACAAGGCCTTGGTGGTCGCGTTACTACCTTGGCTGTGCACATTAATACCTACCCATGCCATATTGCATCCATGCCAGTAGCGGTCAACATCAACTGTCATGCAGCGCGCCATATGTCGATGGTGCTTCAAGGCGAGGAGGCGTAAAATGGAAAAACACATTACCGTTCCTTTTATAAAGGAAGAATTAGAAGGCCTTCGTGCCGGCGATACCGTTCTTTTGAGCGGTGTCATCTATACTTCGCGCGATAAGGCCCATAAGCGCATGGTCGAAACCTTAGACCGCGCAGAAGCGTTACCGGTAGATTTAAACGGCCAGCTCGTGTATTATGCTGGCCCAACACCAGCCAAGCCAGGCCAAGCCATTGGCTCAGTTGGCCCTACCACCTCAAGCCGTATGGATGCCTTTGCGCCACGCCTTTTGGATGAAGCAGGACTCAAAGGGATGCTCGGCAAGGGCCCACGTTCCAAAGAAGTGGTCGAGGCCATCGCGCGCAACGGCGCGGTATATATGGTAGCTATAGGCGGCACAGGTGCAGCCATTTCCAAAAGCGTCACCAAGGCAGAGGTTGTGGCTTATCCAGAGCTCAGCACCGAAGCCATTCGCCGCTTGGAAGTTGAAAACCTTGCGGCCATTGTGGCCATTGATGCTTATGGTGGCAATCTCTTTGAAACAGGACGCGCAAGTTATGCAATAAACGAATAAAAAAGAACCGTGAACGGATAGAAAATATCTGTTCGCGGTTCCTTTTTGTTTGGGGAGAAAAAGTCGTTTTAAGAGCGCTCTTAAAATATTTTAGTGCTTGCTTTTGTAGTCATCCACAGCAGCCTTAATGGCTTGCTCAGCCAAGACGGAACAGTGGATTTTATTGGTAGGAAGTCCATCTAGGGCCTCTACAACAGCTTTGTTGGAAAGTGTTAAGGCCTCAGAAAGGGGCTTGCCCTTAATGAGCTCTGTCGCCATGGAGCTTGATGCGATGGCACTGCCACAGCCAAAGGTTTCAAACTTGGCATCGGTGACAACATCATCATCAATTTTTAAATAAATGCGCATAATGTCGCCACATTTGGCGTTGCCAACTTCACCAATGCCGTCAGCGTTTTCAATTGCGCCCATGTTGCGTGGATTTTGGAAATGGTCCATAACCTTGTCAGAATATAAAGCCATAATAGTCACCTCATTTTAATATTAAAGAAGAAAGGATTTTTTGCCTTCGACCTTGTCCTTCCAAAGAGGGGACATGGTGCGCAAGCGTTCAACAATAGGAGGAAGGGTCTCGAGAATATAATCAACCTCTGCCTCGGTATTGTATTCCGAAAGGCTCAATCTCAGTGAGCCGTGGGCAATTTCGTGGGGGTGCCCCAAAGCCAAGAGCACATGGCTGGGATCTAAGGAGCCGGAGGTACAAGCCGAACCGGAGGATGCGCAAATGCCTTTGGCATCCAGCATAAGGAGAAGACTTTCGCCTTCAATGCCTTCGAAGCAAAGATGCACATTGCCAGGCAAGCGGTTCGTGCGGTCGCCATTTACGACAGAGTGATCAATTTTGGCTAGCCCTTCAATCAGACGGTCGCGCATGGCACTGACACGTGCGGCGTTTTCGTCCAAGTGCGCGATGGCTTCTGTTAGGGCTGCGGCCATGCCCATGATGGCTGGAAGATTTTCGGTGCCGGCGCGTTTGCCACGCTCCTGAGCGCCGCCTTCAATGATGTTTGTTAGAGGAATGCCATTACGTGCATAGAGCACGCCAACGCCCTTCGGCCCGTGAAATTTGTGAGAAGAGAAGGAAAGCATGTCGATGTTGTCTTCTTGCACGTTGAGAGCAATATGTCCCACAGCCTGTACAGCGTCGGTGTGAAAAAGCACGCCTTTTTGATGGCAAACGGCGCCGATTTCTCTAATAGGAAGAATGGAGCCGACCTCGTTGTTGGCCGTCATGGTGGTCACAAGGGCTGTATCTGGTCGAATGGCCTCAGCCACCTGATTGGCCGTGATGGTGCCTGTTGGACCAACTGGGAGAAGTGTCACCTCAAAGCCTTCTTTTTCAAGCTTGGCCAAGGTGTGGAGCACAGCGTGATGCTCGAAGGCTGTAGAAATGAGATGCTTCTTGCCTTGCTTTTCGCCTAAGCGTGCAGCAGAAACAATGGCTTGATTGTCAGCCTCGCTACCGCCAGAGGTGAAATAAATCTCGGATGGTTCAGCACCTAAGATGGAGGCAACGGTTTCACGTGCAGAAGTCAAAGCCTCAGCAGCACGCTGACCAACGGTGTGGAGGGAAGAAGGATTGCCAAAAGTATCGGTAAAATATGGAAGCATTGCAGCAACAGCTGTGTCGCTCGTTCTTGTCGTTGCCGCATTGTCGGCATATATAAGCATAGGATATCTCCTTTCGATGATGGATGATCTGTGTTTCTTAACCTATGAATACAGTATAGAAGCTAAACTATACAAAGTCAATAGGAATACAAAAGAATCCTTCTATCGTATCAATTAGCGAGATTTTACTGACGAAAGATGAACCGAAAATCATAAGAAAATGATTTGTCAAGAAAGAAGTGGCGAGAAGCGAGAAAAAAGATGGGCGCGCTTGCTTGGTGCGCACAAATGTCTTTTGGTGGCTAGCGGAAAAAGAAGGATGCGGCAAGTAAAAAAACGACCGAAAATAAATGATGCTTGACGGTGAGAGAAAAAATAAGAACCGATAGCGAGCGGATGGCTGTCGATGGAGCGCGCTGAGCGAAGGCGAAAAAGTGACAAACGCATATAAAAATGCATGAAACATAACTTGAAATCAATAAATAGATGTTTTCTGTACCACAAAATGCTTCTAGTGTCAATACGCAAGACGGCATGTGTTGCAGTAAAATGCGGAAATAAGCGCATGAATTCATCAAAGTGATTTTATTTAAGAATCTTATTGACAATTAATCCATAAACCAGTAATATAATTACAAGATAAGCAATAAGCACAATTAATTCAAAAGATTTGAGAAACATTTATGATATACATAAATGAGACTTGTCGAAACGTGCGGTTGCTTTATAGAGACACGTAGCACTTATTCTTATTTTTCAAAGATTGGAAGTGGACGTATGGGAGAAGATACGAGAAGAGATAAAGTTGTTGTTAATCATTTGACAAAACGCTTCGGTGATTTGCTCGTTTTGAACGACATCAACTTTACCGTCAAGGAAGGTGAGTTTCTTGTTATCGTTGGTCCTACAGGTTGCGGTAAAACAACATTCTTGAATTTGTTGTCAACCTTGTATGTACCAAGTGAAGGTGAGGTCCTCATTGATGGCGAACCAGCCGATCCTAAAAAGCACAACATTTCCTTTGTGTTCCAGGAACCATCGTGCTTGCCTTGGCGCACAGTAAAAGAAAACATTGCTTATGGTATGGAAGTAAAGAAGTGGCCTAAAGACGAAATTGAGAAAAAGGCACAAGAGGTTATGGAAATTGTAGGCTTGACCCAAACCCAAGACCTCTATCCTGCTCAAATTTCATCCTCCATGGAACAGCGTGTGGCAATTGCGAGAGCGTTTGCTGTAAACCCTGACTTGCTTCTCATGGATGAACCATACGGCCAGCTGGACGTAAAACTCCGCTTCTATCTTGAAGATGAATTGGTTCGTATTTGGCAAGAATTTCACAACACCGTTATTTTTATTACTCACAACGTTGAAGAAGCTGTTTATATTGCAGAACGTATTTTGGTACTAACAAACAAACCTACTACGATTAAGGAATCTATTCCAATCAATCTTCCAAGGCCTCGTAATGCTTTGGCAGATGACTTCGTTGATTTACGTAACTACGTTACCGATGCAATCAAGTGGTGGTAAGAGCCTGGTTGCAAAAAAATAAAAAGAGGTAAAAAGTGAAAGGAGTGTATTTAGTATGAATACGCAAAAGAAACCATGGAAAGTTGCAACGGCTCTCGTTCTTTCAGTGGCAATGCTCGGCACCCTAGCTGGTTGCGGCGGTGGCGGCGGCAGCGAAGGTGGCGGCGGTGACAGCGGCGAAGTGTTGACTGTTAGCGGCGGTTACCAAGGCCAAATCGATGCATGGTCTACCTATTATGCAACTCAGGTTGATCCTTCTATCCAAGAAAAGTACGGCATCGATCTCACCATGGAATACTTCGACTCTGGGATGCCTATGGTACAAACCGTTCCTGCAAACCAATTGGCAATCATGAGTAATGGTTCTGTTCCTAGCTTGATGTCTGCACTACGTTATGACACCCCTATCGTTGGTGTATCCTCCAATGAATCTCGTGCAAACGCAGTTTTGGCTCGTCCTGATGATGCAGTTTTCAAAACTGAAAACGAAAACGGCACCTTTGGTACTGCTGAAGATCTTAAGGGCAAAACCGTTTTGACCACCACAGTTTCTACTGGTAGCTATACCCTTAGCGCTTATCTCAAATCCCTTGGTTTGAGCGAAAGTGATGTTAAGGTACGTAACCTTGAACAAGCACAAGCCATTGCTGCTTTTGAAAGTGGCGAAGGTGACTACCTCGTTCTTTGGGCACCATTCCTTTACACTGCTCTTGAAAAGGGCTGGAAAGAAGTTGCAAATGCTGACCAAGTTGGCGCTGACTGCTTGATGCTTTGGGTTGCTGATCCTAAACTTGCAAAAGAAAATCCAGAAGCAATCGCTTCCTTGCTAGCAATGGTTGACGAAGGCGCAACTCGTTTCAACGATGAAGGCAAAAAACTTGCTCCTGAAATCTCTGAATTCTTCACTGACTTTGCAGCAATGGACGTTTCTGAAGAAAACGCTGCTTTGGATATCGAATCTCACGATATTTACTCTTTGGAAGACCAAAAGAAAATGCTTGAAAGTGGCGAACTTGAAGAATCCCTCGCTGCAACTGCAGACTACTTTGTAACCCAAGGTAAGTACACCGAAGAAGAAGCAAAGCAACTTAAAGAAAAGAGCTTCTGCATTGACGCATCCTTCCTTGAAAAAGCAATTGAAATTAAAGCTGAAAAAAATAAATAATTAATTTTGTAAAATGGAGGGGGTCTGGGGATTAAATAGACCCCCTTTTCCTTTTGAATATCAGGTGAAAGCGCGCAGGCGAGATCATCTGAGTGGAGGTGTAAATATGGCTAGTGCGAAAAAGTTAAAACGCACGGAGAAAAAGCAGAGCTTTTATCTTGCAATTTCTGCCATCTCGGTGTGTGCGTTCCTGATATTTTGGGAACTCATTGTAAAATTCAATATCGTATCACCGCATTTGTTGGCGTCGCCAACACAAGTTTTGGCACTTTTTGTTGATAAATTATCCAATCCAAACCCAGATGGTGAAATCATTTGGGGCCACATTATTCTAAGTTTGGAAGAAGCGCTTATAGGTTACGTCTTGGCTTTGGCCATCGGTATTCCTCTAGGACTTGCAATGGGTTGGTTCAATACCTTTGATGGTTTGGTTCGCCCTATCTTTGAAATTGTTCGTCCTGTGCCATCTGTTGCATGGATTCCGCTATGTATCATTTGGTTTGGTACCGGCTTGTTCTCTAAGGTGTTCATCATCTTTATTGGTGCCTTGGTGCCGTGTGTTATCAACTCCTGTTCGGGGGTTAAGATGACCAACCCGACCTACATTCGTATGGCGAAAACCTACGGTGCAGACAATTGGGAAATCTTTAAAAATATTTGTATCCCTTCAGCACTTCCGATGGTATTTGGTGGCTTGCAAGTAGCGCTTGCTTCTGCATGGACCTGCTTGGTAGCAGCTGAAATGGTTGGTGCAAATGCTGGTCTCGGCTTCTTCATTGAAATGGGTCGCAGACTTTTGATGCCAGACATGATTATTCTTGGTATGGTGCTCACGGCGCTTACTGGTGTTGTGATTACAATTATTGTAGGCTTCATTGAAAAGCAGCTCGTTAAGGGCAGCAGAAAAGGTCAATAAGGGGGTGTCCAATTATGGCTGAAACAATTTCTGAAAGCAGAAAAGGTAATGCTCTGCAAAGCTTGTTGAGTAACAAGCGTTTTCTCAACGTCGTTTCTGTTGTGTTGTTCCTGGTGATTTGGGACCTCATTGTTGTCATTGGACAATCCACAATGATGCCTCGTCCTATAGAAGTGTTCTCGGAATTTCTTCGTATGTTCTCTTCAAAGCTTGCGGGCAAGACGCTGCTTATGCACACTTGGATTTCTTTCCGTCGTGTAATGATTGCGTTTATCTTGGCGGCTGTCATTGGTATTCCTCTAGGGGTACTCATGGGCTTCAACAAAACCGCAAACGCGATTGTTCGTCCTATCTTTGAATTCTTTAAACCGATGCCGCCTATCGCTTGGATTTCTATTTCCATTCTTTGGTTTGGTATTGGCGAAACCTCTAAGGTTTTCATCATCTTCATTGGTGCTTTGGTACCACTTATTTTGAACTCTTACAACGGGATTCGACTCGTTGACCCTGAACTTTATGACTGCATTCGCAATTTGGGTGCAAGCTACTGGCAGGAACACATTCAGGTTACTGCACCGTCTTGCATTCCAGCGATTTTTGCGGGCTTGCAGATTGCGCTTTCTACTGCTTGGACTTGCGTAGTTGCAGCAGAATTGGTTGGTGCACGTTCAGGTTTGGGCTTTGTAATTAACCAGGGCATGAGAGTGGACAACACAGCAATGTGTATTGCAGGTATGATGGCGATTTGTATCGTATCCTTCTTGACCTCTCTGGCTCTAACATTGATTGAGAGGGGGTTGTGTCCATGGACAAGACACACGGGAATATAATCGAATGTGTGGATATCTCCAAAGAATTTGGTGATAAAAAAGTTTTGTCAACCATGAACTTCCACGCAAAAGAAAATGAATTCGTTGTTATCTTGGGTCCTGGTCAATCAGGGAAAAGTACCTTGATGCGTTTGATCGCAGGCTTTGAATCCCCAACAACAGGCCATGTTTATGTAAATGGTGAAGAAGTGGATGGGCCAAGTGATAAGGTTGGCTTTGTATTCCAACGTTATACCCTGTTCTTCTGGAAAACCGTTATGGGCAATGTAGAGATGGGGCCTAAGCTTAAAGGCATTGGCAAGGAAGAACGTCGCAAGATGGCGCAAAAATACATTGACCTTGTGGGTCTTACAGGCTTTGAAAACAGCTATCCAAATCAGCTCTCTGGTGGTATGAAACAGCGTGTAGGTATTGCACGTGCATACGTTAACGAACCAACTCTTTTGATTCTTGACGAACCATTTGGTCAGCTCGATGCGCAAACACGTATCTTGATGGAAATGGAAATCGAACGTGTATGGCAGGAAGAAAAGCGTACCATCTTGTTCGTAACATCCAACATCGACGAAGCAATTTATCTCGCCGACCGCATCATCGTATTGGATGGGAAGTTGCCTAGCCACTTGGCAAGCGAATACGAAATCAACTTGCCTCGTCCTAGAAACCTAACGGGTCACGATTTCTTGGAATTGCGTAAAAAGATTACCGACTCTATGAGTTTGGTACTCTAAGTTGAAGGAGGTGCTTGAGATGCTTATGGCAGCAATACCTGTGAAGTGGGCTTTGTTCTTTACCATGTGTTTGGGGATGGTCATCCTCTTCGTAGTCATTAGAAAGTTGGTGTTCTTTGCATCAGAAAAGCTCCTCGACAAAATGAATTAACACTTAAAGCGTCAGGTCGTTTGATCTGGCGCTTTTTTGTGACTTTTTGTGGATAGTTGCGTGACGCCTTGCTGTGTTATGATGAATGGGTAGAATACAGAGAAAGTGAGGAAAAAATATGCCTGCAATTTTTGCACATTATGTTTTTGGACGCGAAGCGCTTCCTAGGATGGATGCGCGCGCGCTGCCGATTGTTCGCAGCCACATGCCTTTTTACAAGCTGGGCTTGCAGGGGCCAGATTTTTATTTCTTTGATCAGCTAAAACGTTTGCAGGGCAAACATCTTTCTTATATTGGTACCATGCTCCATAACCATTCTTGCGTGTATTTATTGGAACGCTTGGAACACGTTGGCGCGCGCCGCGCTGATAGTGAAGAATTGGCGTATATGCTTGGTTTAATTGGTCATTTTGCTTTGGACTCAACGTGCCACCCGCACATTGACAGCTGGGTGAAAGAACTTGATTATGACCATAATTTGATTGAAACAGAATTTGATCGCATGCTTTTGGAACGTGAAGGCGAACGTGCCAGACGTTTTCCTTTGGGCAGCGTGATTAAGAGTGACAAACGCACGCGTCTTAAAGTTGGAACGATGTATAAGGACTTTAGTTTGGCAGAGGATGTGGCTGGTCTTTGGCATGACTTTGCGTTTATTAAAAATTTGATTCGCACGCCATCGGATGCACAGTATCGTGCCTATACGAAGCTTTTGTCTATGGTAGGGGCGGATGCCTTAGGTGGCGTGCTGATGGGCGAACGCAGCGAAATTGCACCGACGACGAATTTGCGCCTGATGCCTTTGTTTGGTCAAGCACAGGATGTGTACGCCAAGCTCAGCACAAATTTTATGGATCATGTGCGTGAAGGCAAGCGCTTGGATGACTATTTTGAACGTGATTTTGAAACCTTGCCGGAGTAAATGATGGGTATTGAACAAGAAATAAGAGAAGCGCTTTTGGCCGAGAGGGATGAAGGGTATAAGGCCTTTCATCAAAAGCTGATACCAACGGTAGACGAAGCGCGCGTTCTTGGTGTGCGTATGCCGGCGCAAAGAAAAATTGCGAAGGCCTACAAAAAAGACCCACGTCTGTATGATTATTTGGCGCTTTCGCAGCATACGTATATGGAAGAAATGAATGTTCACGGTTTTCTTTTGGATGCCATCACAGATTTTGACGTATGTGTGGTGCAGCTTGACCATCTTTTGTCCATGGTGGACAATTGGGCGAATTGCGATTCGCTCATGCCGATGACGCTCAAAAAGCATCCAGACCAGGCGGTGGCACACGCTTTTGCGTGGATGGATTCGGATGCGCCTTATACGGTGCGCTTTGGTATTTTGGTGCTGATGCGCTTTGCTTTGGCAGAGCGCTTTGATGAAACACATTTGCGCGCGGTGGCAGCGTGTTCTTGTGATGAGTATTATGTCAATATGGCGGTGGCCTGGTATTTTAGCATGGCGCTGGCCAAACAGTATGAGAAAACCCTACCTTGGATAAGTGAACGTCGTCTGCCTGAGTGGGTACATAAAAAATCTATTCAAAAGGCTGTTGAAAGCAGGCAGGTGAGCGCGGCGCATAAAGAAGTGTTAAAAAGCTATAGATAAACAAGAGGTGGCTCGCGTAGAGCTGCCTTTTTATTTGTGTGTTTTTGCACATGAAAAAAGCCCTGGCGTGATGCCAAGGCTTTGGAGGTGGGGGTAGATGAGGAGTAGATAATTATTTTGTCATGAGGAAGGACATACTGCGTGCAAAGTTGGTAGGGTCTTCAACTGGGAGGCCGGCAATAAGGCGCGCTTGTTGGTAGAGAAGGTTCAAGTACATCTTGAGACCTTCTTCATCGTCGGCTTCGTTGAGTGCTTGGAGCTTGGCATAAACAGGGTGGTTTTTGTTGATTTCCAAAACCTTTTGTGCCTTGATGCCGCCGCCTTGTGGCATGGTTGCATAGAGCTTTTCCATATCAACGGAAATTTGGCCTTCGGTAGAGAGGTAAACGGCATCTTCGTCAGCTAGGAGGTCGGTGGTTTTTACGCGTGTGACTTCGCTGCTCAAAAGGCTGGCGAGCTTGGTGAAGAAGGTGTTTTCATCTTCGTTTGCTTCTGCGGTTTCTTCCTTTGCTTCTTCAAGGCCGAGGTTTTCGGCAGAAACAGAACGGAATTCCTTACCTTCGTAAGCACCTAAGGTTTTAAGCACGAACTCGTCGATGGCATCGGTCAAATAGAGCATTTCGTAGTTCTTCTTTTTGATGATACCAACCTGAGGAAGGGTGTCAATTTGATCAATGTTGGAACCTGCTGCATAGTAGATGTATTTTTGATCCTCTGGCATACGTTCCACATATTCTTTAAAGGTAGAAAGCTTGCCTTCGGTGGAAGAGTGGAAGAGGAGAAAATCTTGGAGTTTTTCCTTGTGCATGCCGTATTCATCGTAGGTGGAAATCTTTAGATGACGGCCAAAGGCGTTGTAGAAGGATTCGTAGGTTTCACGATCCTTTTCTAGCATTTGCTTGAGCTCCTTGGTGATGCGTTCATCAATTTTGTTGCGGATGATGCGCAATTGACGGTCTTGTTGGAGCATTTCGCGAGAAATGTTCAAAGAAAGGTCTTCGCTGTCTACGACACCCTTGATGAAGTTGTAGTAGCTAGGAAGAAGGTCGCTGCAGTTGTCCATAATAAGGACGCCGTTGGAATAAAGGGCCAAGCCGTGCTTGTATTCACTGCTGTAGTAGTTGAATGGAGGTTGACTAGGGATGTAAAGAATGGCACGGTAGCTCAAAAGACCTTCAGCGTTCAAATGAATGTGCTTGAGGGGTTTATCGAAGCCGAAACGACGTTCGTGGTAGAAGTTGTCGTAATCCTCGTCAGTGAGCTCGTTTTTGTTCTTGCGCCAAATTGGCACCATGGAGTTTAATGTTTCATCTTCATAATAGGTTTCGTATTGAGGGTTGTCCTCGGTGCCTTCAATAAAGCGCTGCTTTTCGCAGAGCATGATGATAGGGTAACGGATGTAGTTGGAATAGGTGGTTACGAGGCTCTTGAGCAAATGTGGATCAAGGAACTCGTCGTAGTTGTCTTCTTCGGTGTTGTCGCGAAGGGTAAGGGTGATTTTTGTGCCAGGGGTGGTGCGGTCGCTTGTGGTGATGGTGTAGCCATCGGTGCCGCTGGATTGCCACATGGCTGCTGGTTCATCGGCGTTCCAGGTTTTGGATTCGACGGTCACGTCCTTTGCTACCATGAAAGCAGAATAGAAACCAACGCCGAATTGACCGATGATGTTGTGTTCGTCGTCGATGGTGTTGGTTTCGTCGCTTTTAAAATCAAAGCTGCCGCTCTTGGCGATGGTGCCGAGGTGGTTTTCGAGGTCTTCGGCGGTCATGCCGATGCCGGTGTCTTCGATGGTGATGGTGCGCGCATCTTTGTTAGGGGTGAGGCGAATATAGAAATCATCCTTGTTGAAGGTGCGGGTTTCATCGGTGAGGGTTTGATAATAAACCTTGTCGATGGCGTCGGACGCATTAGAAATAAGCTCGCGCAAGAAAATTTCGCGGTTGGTGTAAATAGAATGAATCATTAAATCCATTAAGCGTTGGGATTCCGCTTTGAAGGATTTCTTAGTCATGAACTGTCACCTCGTGTGAGTTATTAGCACTCCTGCTTGTTGAGTGCTAATATTATTTTAACACTTTAACCTTGCTTGTCAATAGATAATCTTCGTGATAAGCTTCAAGTAAAAAAGACGATTGACTAAAGGAGAAAAAATTATGGCAGATTTTGACAAAAAAGCGCCGGAGTATGACGCTTGGTACCACACCCAGAGAGGCGCTTTGGTGGATGCGCTGGAAACCGAGTGTGCCTTTGCGCTGTTTGAACCAGATACAGGGAGCTTTGTGTTGGATGCTGGTTGTGGCACTGGTAATTTTTCGATGAAGCTGGCAAAAAAAGGCGTGCGCGTGGAGGGCATTGACTTATCAGAGCCGATGATTGGTTACGCCAAGGAGAAGGCTGAGGTGTCGGATTATGCCGAGTCGCTGCATTTTCAAGTCGGTGACCTTTATGAATTGCCGTTTCCTGATGCGCATTTCGATGCGGTGCTTTCTATGGCGGCTTTTGAATTTATCCATGAAGATGAACGTGCACTGGAGGAATTTTTTCGCGTGGTCAAGCCTGGCGGCTATGTGCTTGTGGGCACCATAACGGCCGATTCTGATTGGGGACGCGAATACATCAGTCATATGCCGCGCGAGGACAGCGTTTTTCACCATGCGGCCTTTAAAACGGCTGACGAGATGCGCGCGTTTTTTGCTGAGCGTCTTGTGGCGAGCAAGGAGAGTGTCTTCTTCCCCTTTGCTACAACAGAAGAAGAGGCGACGCGTGCCTTGGATGATTTTTATAAAGAGAAAGGTGCGGTGGGGGCTTTTGTTTGCCTTTTGTGGCAAAAAACACTTACCTAAAATTGAAACGGCTTCAACATCTTTGGTGGTGTGGAGCCGTTTTTTTGCGCGCAGATGCAATGCTGTGTACCATCAATGTTGTAATTTGGTGATATTTTTTCTGCAGACCTTTCCGAAAAGGGCGCAGTACGATATGATAGGATAGAATAAGAATGAATAGGAGGGCGTATGAAAAAAATAATTTTAACCATGCTGATGTCGGTGGCTGCGCTTTCTTTGGTCGGTTGCGCGCCTTTGACCTTTCAAGAGCCGTCCTCTCTGATTATGCCACCGGCAAGCACTCATGAGGAATACTTGGAGCGTTCTTTGATTAACACCTATCTTTCAGATGACGAGCGCCTAGAGGTGCCAGACAATATGGATTCTGCTGCTGCCTACATTGATTTGGATACCAATGGCGATGGCGAAGAAGAAAAGCTTGTATTTTGGAGCGGGACCAACCGCCGTGAGGTTGGGGCGCTCTTACTTGCCAAAAATAGCGAAAACGAATGGTTGGTCAGCGACCAAATTCGACAATATGGCAATGCCATCAATTATTTCAAGCTGGTGGACTTTAATTCTGATGGAACCAAGGAAATGTGCTTTGGTGTGGATATTGGTGGCTATAATGTGCTCTATATTTATTCTATTGAGGGCAACAAGCTTGAAGAGATTGAGCGTGTCAACTATTCGCTTGTCGATATTGTAGACCTTAATGGAAAAGGTACCTATGGTGTTTTGGTGGCGCTCAATGATGGCGGCGCGCAAACGCCAACATCAAAGCTTTATTTGTATAAGCTTATAGATAAGCTGGAATGTGTTTATGAAAAGAGCTATGATGGTGCTTGCGTTGTTCTTGAATATGGCAAGGTGGCCAAAAATCAAACAGGCGTTTATTATGTGCGCACCTCTGATTATTCGAAGTTGAATGCGGAGCTCCTGCTCAAAAAGGCCTCTGGTGGTTTTGAGGAGCAAATGACCAGCTCCTTTACTTACTTAAACACCGCGTCAGGCTTTAGCAACATTATAAAAGACGTTGATGGTGACGGGGTGCTGGATGTACGCACCTTGGTAGCGCCAGTCGAAGATACAAAGCGCAATGTGGCTGAATTTTTGCAGGTGTGGAAAAGTTGGGATGGCGATGTGGGTCTAGACAATGTTTATGGCCTTATCGAAAACGCCACCGATGGCTACGACCTTGTTTTGCCAAAGGATTGGCTGGGTACGGTGCGCTATCAATATGTCACAGAAAAAAATTGCAATCAAATACGCATTTACGAAGGTCAAAGTGATGAACCAGTCGTTATCTATTCAAGCGCCTTGAATGATGAAAAAAATCAAACAAAGGTGCCGGCCGGCAGTATTGACCTGGGTTCGTCGCCAAGTCGTCACTATATATATTATGCGACCGTAAATGCAAAAACTGTAGCCGGAAAATCTTTGGATGAAAAGGCGATCAAAGCGGCCTTTCAAATCGAAGGAGGAGAAGTCAATGAGTAATAAAATTCTTGTTGTAGAAGATGAAGAAGCCATTCGTGGTTTTATAAAGGTAAATCTTAAAAGAAACAACTTTGAGGTCATTGAAGCTGGAAGTGGCGAAGAAGCCCTTGAAAAACTCGACGCAAGCGTAGACGTGGTGCTTTTGGACGTGATGCTGCCGGGGATCAATGGCTATGAGGTTTGTGCCAAGGCGCGCGAAGCTTTTCCACAGTTGGGGGTTATTATCCTAACGGCAAAGGGCCAGGAAGAAAATAAAATTGAAGGCCTAGAGGCTGGTGCAGACGATTATATCGTCAAGCCGTTTAGCCCGAAAGAACTCTTGGCACGCATCAATTCGCTTTTACGCCGTTTGTCTATTCAGGTGGACGAAAGTGTTGAAGAAGTCAAGGAACTCACCACAGGCATCTTCACTATGAATGTGGACGAACGTCGCTTTATGAAAAATGGTCAAGAAATTGAACTAACACCGATTGAATTTTCTTTGGTGAAATATTTTATGGAAAATGCCAATAAGGCAGTACACCGCGATGAGATTCTCAACAATGTATGGGGTTACAATTATGTAGGCGATTTCAAAATTGTAGACGTGAACATTCGCCGCATTCGCCAAAAAATTGAAGAGGATCCTTCCAAACCAAAATACATTGAAAAGGTTTGGGGGTATGGTTATCGCTGGTGGGGTGGTGACTGATTGTGAAATCTAGTATTGGCACAAAGCTGACCCTTAGTTATGTGCTGTTTAGCTTCTTCGCAGTTGTTGTGCTAGAAACGCTCTTTGGCATGGCGGTGTATCAGTACTACCTCACTGGTATGGAGCAAACCCTCTCCAATAATGCCCAGGCGGCTGTAAGTATGATTAATAAATATGCGCCGGCGGGCAATATTGAAGATAAGAAAAAGTTTATCTTTGACAATATGGATAGCCAAGAAGATGCCTTGGTCGAGGTGTATGATTTAACCGGTAAAATGCTTATCAATAACCGAGGCGATTCTGACAGCGCTGTGGAGTTAACAGAGGATTACAAGCAAGCGCTAGAAGGAGAAGAAAACGGCTGGTGTGGAAAAATAGGCACCCATGAGAGAATCATGTCTGTTTCGGTGCCTATTTATGACGGCGAAAAAATAGTTGGTGTGTTGCGTTATATTTCTAGCATGACAGAGGCATATTCCACCATGCAATCCACGATTTTTGGCATCGTTGTTTTGGGCTGCGGCATTCTCCTCATAGCCCTCGTTATTGGTAAATGGATGAGCCGACGCATTCTTACGCCTATTCGTAACCTCACAAAGGTGACGAGAGAAATTGCCGGTGGCAATCTTGATGTGAAGGCAACGGTCTACAACAAAGACGAAATAGGCCGCCTTTCTGAAGCTGTAAACCAAATGACAGACGAAATAGCACTGTCCTACAAGGCGAAAAATGACTTTATTTCAAGCATTTCGCATGAATTGCGCACGCCTCTTACATCCATTAATGGATGGGCAGAAACCATCAGTGATGCCACCGATGACGAAGAAACCGTAAAAATGGGGCTAGACATCATTTCCAGAGAAACCAAGCGCATGATTGGCCTTGTCAACGATCTGCTCGATTTTTCCAAGCTCCAATCACACCGTATGGAATTGGACCTTGCGCCGATGTGGCTCAATGGTTTCTTAGAAGGTGCCTATCACCAATTTTTGCCGCGTGCTACCCAAAATGAGGTGTCCCTGCGGTTACATTTGGACAGTGTTGATGTGAAGCTCATGGCAGATGAATTCCGCTTGAGCCAGGTTGTCGGCAACATCATGGACAACGCCTTTAAATTTGTAACAGGGCGTGCAGCGCCAGAAATCATCATCCAGACCCATATGCTCGATGACCAAGTTGTGATTACCATTGAAGACAACGGCCCTGGTATGTCGAGTGGGGATTTGATGCGTGTAAAAGAAAAATTTTACAAAGGCTCGAGCAAACAAAGCGGCACTGGCTTGGGGCTTTCCATTGTTAACGAAATTGTCGCCTTACATAAAGGCACTTTTTATATCGACAGCATTCGTGGCGTTGGCACAAAGGTAAGTGTCGTGCTTCCGTTTGAAGAAACCGAAGTAGACGATGAAAATTTAGACATGGAAGATGAAACAGTTTTTATAGATGAATAAAACAGAGTCTGCTGACACGGTATGTCAGCGGACTTTTTTTATGCGAAAGTGTAGCTGAATTTTGCGAAAATTCGATGATTAATAAATGTAGAAGAAATTGTAATATAACAGCGAAAAAAATTTTTGTCTGTTATGTAACATTAATGCAAAAAAGGGTTGATTTCTTTAGAAATATGACTATACTAATATTTAACAGCTCGACAGAGCATGAAACACAATAAAGAAAAGAAGGTGTGAATAGGCGTGATTGGAGCAGATATCTTATTAAGTTGCCTTGAAAAGCAAGGTGTTGATTTGGTCTTTGGTTTGCCGGGGGGTGCAGTCATTCCGCTGTATGATCGTCTCAGACATTTCTCAGTACAACATATTCTCATGCGTCATGAGCAAGGCGCAGTTCACGCAGCAGATGGTTACGCACGTGCAACTGGCAAGGTTGGTGTATGTTTTGCCACAAGTGGCCCAGGTGCTGCAAATATGATGACTGGTTTAGGTACAGCGAGTATGGACTCGATTCCGCTTGTTATGATTAGCGGACAGGTTAATCGCTCCTTGTTAGGGAAGGACAGTTTCCAAGAAGCGTTCGTTACTGGCATGAGCGATTCTGTAACAAAGGCCAATGTGATGGTTCGTGATGCATCAGAAATTCCTCAGGTAATTGCAGATGCCTTCTTCTTAGCAGCCAATGGCCGTCCGGGACCAGTCTTGGTTGATATTCCTAAGGATGTATTTACACAGGATGTAAAAAATCCGCAGTTGGATGTAGAACCAAACGAACGTTATCAAAGAAAACTCAAAAGCGGCGTGATTACCAAAGAACAAATTCGCAAGGTCAGCGCCATGCTTTCGGAAGCAAAGAAGCCACTCATCATTATTGGTGGTGGCGTCAACAATACCGACACCGTAAGAAAAAATCTTCTTACTGTAGCCGAAACCTTGGATGTACCAGTGAGCCAAACCCTTATGGCCAACGGCGTTGTGCCAGATGAGTATGAAGGCTTTGTGGGCATGGTGGGGATGCACGGTACCACCGATGGCAACTATGCCATTCAAAATTGCGATGTGCTCTTGGCTGTGGGGATGCGTTTTGATGACCGCGTAACCAGCGATACCAAACGTTTCTCTGTAAAATCCAAGAAAATTCATGTTGATATTGATGCCTCCGAAATTGGCAAAAACGTTCAAGTAGACGTGCCAATTGTAGGCGATGCAGAAGAGTTCTTCGAGCTCTTGGCGCGCGAAGTGGATGACCGCAAAACAGAGCACAGAGCATGGCGTCAAGAAATTAAGGACCACTACAGACCGCTTCGTCATGGTGATGCAAACACCCTTCCTCCAATGGAGCTTTGCGGCATCATCAACGACCAAATTGATGAAAATACCGTCGTTGTAACAGACGTTGGTCAGCACCAAATGTGGGCAGCACTCTTCCTTCATCCAAAAGGACCACGTCGCTTCCTCACCTCTGGTGGCTTAGGGACCATGGGTTATGGTCTTCCAGCTGCGATTGGTGCACAATTTGGCAAAAAAGACGACAAGGTCTTCCTTATTACAGGTGATGGTAGTTTCCAAATGAACCTACAGGAGCTTTGCATTATCAAGGAAAGACGCGTGCCAGTGAAAATTGTTCTTATGAACAATGGTTATCTTGGCATGGTACGTCAGTGGCAAGAAATGTTTAACGACGCCAACTACGCAGCAACTACCTTGGATGTTGGTCCGGATTGGGAAAAACTCGCGTCTGCTTATGACATTCCTTACTATAATATTGCAAACCTTGATCAGGCCAAGGAAGAACTACCAGGCCTTTTGAATGGTGAAGGTCCAGTATTTATCGAATGCATGATAAACAAGTTTTCCAATGTATATCCAATGATACCAGCAGGCAGCTCTTTAGATGACATAGTGGGGGAATTTGAAGATGAAGCATAAATTAGCCGTAACTGTAGAAAATAACCCTGGTGTATTGTCGAGAATTTCTGGTCTGTTCTCTCGCCGTGGCTACAACATTGATTCTCTGGTTGTAAGCGACACAGAGGATCCAACCGTTTCACGTATGACCATTGTTGTACGTGGCGATGAAGTGATTATTGAACAGGTAACCAAACAGCTCCATAAGCTGATTGATGTTATTAAAGTCAACGACATCACCAATGAAGATATTGTAGAACGACAGCTTCTTATGATTCGCGTGTCCTGCGACCGCGATACCAGAGGAGAAATTAAGACCTTGATGGATATTTTCCATGCGAGAATCATCGACGTAGGTCGTCGCTCCATGATTATTGAAGCAACTGGCGATGATGGCAAAATTGAAGCCATCCTTAAAACCTTGAGACCATTCGGTATTCAAGAAATTGTAAAAACTGGGGCAAGCGCAATGGTTCGTAGCCCAAAAGAAAAGTGATAATCGACCGATTTTTTTCGGTGGACTATATATTGTAAGTATTTTTTAGGAGGAAACTAAAAATGGCAGCAAAAATTTATTACAAGACAGATGTTCCTGAAAATGTATTGCAAGGTAAACAACTTTGCGTTGTAGGTTACGGCTCCCAAGGCCACGCTCACGCAAAGAACCTTAGAGATAGTGGTTTTAACGTAATCATCGGTATTCGCGAAGGTAAGTCTGCACAAAAGGCTAGAGAAGACGGCTTTGAAGTACTTCCAGTAGCAGAAGCAGTTAAGAAGAGTGATGTTATCATGATTCTTGCTCCAGACGAAGTACAACCAGACCTCTATGCAGCAGAAGTAGCTCCAAACCTTGAAGCTGGTAACGCTCTTGGCTTTGGCCACGGCTTCAACATTCACTTCGGCTACATCAAGGCTCCAGAAGGCGTAGACGTATTCATGTGCGCACCTAAGGGTCCTGGTCACATCGTTCGTCGTGAATTCACCAAAGGCTCCGCAGTTCCAGACCTCGTAGCAGTTGCTCAAAACGCTACTGGCAACGCTCTCAACATCGCTCTTTCTTGGGCTGATGGTATCGGCGGTACCCGCGTTGGTGTTATCGAAACCACCTTTAAAGAAGAAACCGAAACCGACCTCTTCGGCGAACAAGCAGTTCTTTGCGGCGGCTTGACCTCCCTCATCGAAGCTGGTTTTGAAACCTTGGTTGAAGCTGGCTACCAACCAGAAATGGCATACTTCGAATGCTGCCATGAAATGCGCATGATCATCGACCTTATCTATGAAGGTGGTATGGACAAGATGCGCAAGTCCATCTCCAACACCGCTGAATACGGTGACTATGTAACTGGTCCACGCGTTGTAACCGCTGAAACCAAGAAGGCTATGAAGGACGTTCTTACCGACATCCAAAGCGGCAAGTTTGCAACCGAATTCCGTGCTGACTATGCAAATGGTTTCGAAGAATTCCACAAGATGCGCGAAAACGAAGCTGGCCACCAAATCGAAGAAGTTGGCGGTCGTCTCCGCAGCATGATGCCATTCCTTGGCGTTAACGACAAGAACGACTAATCTTAAACAATAATACCCGTTGCCCTGTGAATAAAAAGTAAGGATGGTGTAGCTGTTGAACGGCGCAGAAATTTTGGTTCAAGCACTGCTTGATGAAGGCGTAACAGATGTTTTCGGATATCCTGGTGGTGCCTTGCTAGAAATATTTGACGCTCTAGAAAAGAGCCCTATTAATAATGTCCTTGCTCGACAGGAACAGGGCGCGGTACATGAAGCGAGTGGCTACGCCCGCGCGAAGGATACCGTGGGCGTATGCATTGCAACAAGTGGCCCAGGGGCCACCAATATGGTTACTGGTATTGCCACAGCCTATATGGACTCTATTCCTCTTGTTGCTATTACAGGCAACGTGCCAAAGAAACTCATTGGTACCGATGCCTTCCAAGAAATTGATATCACAGGCATTTCAACGCCTATCACAAAGTACAATATTTTGGTACAAAACGCAGAGGATCTCCCTAAAATCATCGCTGAAGCCTTCTACATTGCAAAATCTGGACGTCCGGGACCGGTTTTAATCGATATTCCTCGTGATGTTTCCCAACAAAAGGTAGAAAGCTATGAACGATGGGATAAGGTAGATATCCGAAGCTATAAGCCAACTGTGTATGGCCATGCTGGCATGATTAAACGCGCTGTTAAGGCAATTGCTGAGGCTGAGCGTATGGTTATTATTGCTGGTGGTGGTGTCAATACAGCTGGTGCCACCAAAGAAGTGCTTGACCTTGCCGAAAGCAAGAATTGTCCAATCGTTTGTACCATGATGGGATTGGGTAGTGTGCCAGCAAGCAGCCCTTATGTGGTGGGGATGCTTGGCACCTATGGCAACCAAGAAGCAAATACCTTGGTGCGTCAAGCCGATGTCATTTTGGCCATTGGGACCCGTTTTGATGACCGTATCATCAACGCGCCAAATCTTTTTGCGCCAAACAGCTTTATCATTCATGTGGACGTGGATCCTGCTGAAATTGGTAAAAATATCACACCGGATATTCCGGTTGTAGGTGATGCCAAGCAGGTTATGCTGCAATTGGCAGATGCCATTCAACGCAAGGATTCCGAAATGGTAATCTGTAACTATTTGACGAAGGCAAAGGCTAGCCCTGAGCCTGACCGCATTGTGCCAAAAGTGTTGCGCGCCATTAGCGCAAAGGTTGATCCAGCGCATAGCTTCTTTACCACCGATGTTGGTCAGCACCAGGTTTGGGCGGCCAATTATCTCAAGTGTGAAACGCCGCACCAGTTTATTTCTTCCTGTGGTCTAGGGACCATGGGGTATGGCATCCCAGCAGCGGCAGGTGCTCAAAAAGCACGCCCAGATGCTACTGTTATTGCTGTTACTGGTGATGGTAGCTTCCAGATGGGTATGTATGAGCTAGGGACGATTATGGAGCAGAATTTACCTGTAAAGGTGCTGCTCTTTAATAACAGAACCCTTGGTATGGTTCGTCAGCTTCAATATCACTACGTTGGCAAGCGTTATTCCAACGTTCTCTTTACAGCTGATATTGACTTCTCGAAAATTTTTGAGGCGTATGGGTTTAATACTTATCGCATCAATTCAGAGGAAGAAATCGAGGAGGCTCTTAACGCAGCGTTGGCAGATCCAAAATGCGTGCTTATTGAATGCACTGTACCAATGGAAGACAATTGCTCGCCTATTACTCTTGCGGGTGCGGACATTGATGACATGGTTGAATGTTAAAGGATATGTAAAGAAACTGCAGCTGGCAACGGCTGCAGTTTCTTTGTGTTTAAGAAAATAAATTAAAATAAAGCGTTGTAATCTCTCTTTGTCCTCTTGACAAGGATGAATTTTTTTCTATAATATCCTTATATAGCGGATGTTCATCCGCCGTAAATAGACGAGGAGAGAGGCAAGATGAAAGAAAACATCAATTATAAACGTTATATCGTTGACGAGCGCATTTTGCCAGAAGCGATTTTAAAGACAGCTCAAACAAAAGAATTGTTAGCAAAATTTCCTGGGCTGACCATTAACGAAGCGGTAAAGCAGGTTGGCTTGAGCCGAAGTGCCTTCTATAAATACAGAGATGGCATTTATCCATTTTATGAGGCAACGAAGGAAAAGCTTATAACGATTCAAATCAATATGGAACACGAAGTTGGCATTCTTTCTAGCTGCTTGAATACCATTGCAGGCTCTGGTGCCAACATTTTGACCATCAACCAAGGTATTCCTACAGAAGGCATTGCACGAGCAACGATATCCTTCGAGTTGCATCAAGAGCAACGCTATAACTTGGAAATGATGCTCGATGCCTTATATGATATTCCTGGCGTGCTCAAGGTTGAGCCGATTGGACAAAATTAAATTAGGAAGTGGAGGCGACGTATGGAAAACAAAACGATTCAAGTTGCACTTTTGGGCATGGGGACCGTTGGTTCCGGTGTTTATGAAGTCATTGAAAAATTACAAAAGAACAATTTTAAAAACAAGGTTGGTGCCGATGTGCAAGTGAAGCGCATCTTGGTGCGAAACCCTAAGAAATATGAAAATATGGTGGAAGCCCACACTATTTTGACCACCGATTGGCAAGACATTGTAAACGATGATGATATTGCCATTGTTATTGAGGTGATGGGCGGCATTGAACCAGCACGCACCTATTTAACAGAAGCCTTAAAGGCTGGCAAAAACATCGTCAGTGCCAACAAGGACCTTATTGCTGTTCATGGCAGAGAGCTTGAAGCCTTGGCTGCTGAAATGAAAAAGGATTTTCGTTATGAAGCCTCTGCGTTGGGCGCTATTCCAATTGTGCAGCCTCTTAAGGAAAACCTTGCAGCCAACCATTTTGGCGAAATCGTTGGTATCATGAACGGTACCACCAACTATATTTTGTCGAATATGTGCGACAAGGGCCTGAGCTTTGAAGAAGCCTTGGCTGAAGCAACTGAACTCGGCTATGCAGAAGCAGATCCTACTGCAGACATTGAAGGATTGGATGCAGGGCGTAAGGTTGCTATTTTGGCCAACATTGCCTTCCACACACCAGTTGTCTTTGATGATGTGCACGTAGAAGGCATTACAAAAATCTCTAAGCTTGATATGGCCTTTGCGGAATCCATCGGCTGCGTGATTAAGCTTTTGGGGATTGTTACAAAGCTCGAGGACGGCTTGGTGCTCAGTGTGCATCCGGCTATTATTGCCAAGAGCCATCCTCTTGCAAGTGTCAGCGGCTCCTTCAACGCTGTGTTTGTAACGGGTGATGCTGTTGACGAAGCCATGTTCTATGGTCGTGGTGCAGGGAAGCTGCCTACAGCAAGCGCTGTTGTGGGTGACGTGATTGACGTATGCCGCGATATCAACTATGGTTGCGAAGGTCGCATTGGTGATTACACCTACGAAAACATTCCTATTAAACCAATGAACGAAACAAAGAGCCGCTTCTATGTGCGTCTTATGATTGAAGACAAGCCAGGCGTTTTGGCTGAAATTGGCGCTTGCTTTGGTAAACACGATGTATCTATTGCACAGGTTCAGCAAAAGGGCGCCGGTGATCATGAAAAAGCAGAATTCATTGTGATTACCCACGAAGTGCAGGAAGCCAAATTTGACCTAGCCATTGAAGAAGCAAAGAACACCCCTTGCGTGCATCAAATTGAAAATGTCATTCGTATTTATGGAGGTTTGCCACAATGAATATGAGAGATTGGTTTGGCGAGGCGCCGCAGATTGTTATCAAAACACCTGCCACATCGGCCAATATGGGCCCAGGCTTTGACTGCTTGGGGATGGCTGTTGATTTATATAATGAGCTTTGGATTAAGGTTTTAACAGATGATGAAGAACCTACAATTACCATTGAAGGCTACGGAGAAGGTAGTGCCGAGGCTTTGGACAACCTCATTTACCAAACCTATCTTGATGCCTTTAGAAAAACTGGCAACAAAGCGCCAAAGCTAAAGATGCATTGCATCAACCGTGTGCCCTTTGCACGCGGCCTGGGCTCTAGCTCTGCTGCAGCGGTGAGCGGTCTTGTGGCTGCTCAGGTGGTGAGCGAAGGCTTTTTCTCAGAGGATGATATGATTCAAATGGCCACGGCCATCGATGGCCATCCAGACAACGTTTTGCCTGCACTTTTGGGTGGGGTCGTCATTGGCGCCACCAACCACGAAGGCAAAATGATTGCAAAAAAAATGGCTCCTCCAGAAGGCTTATACACCTACGCACTCATCCCAGACTATCCTCTTGCTACCTCCAAGGCACGCGCGGCGATGCCGGATGGTTACAGCAGAGAAGATGTGGTGTATAATTTAGGTCACCTGGGTCTTTTGGTGGCAGCCTTGGCAACGGGTGACTTGGGGCTTTTGAAGGACGCCTTTTCTGACCGCGTCCATGAGCCATACCGCCTGCCACTTATGCCAGGCATTGAAGAGGCGAAAGCCATTGCACTAGAAAAAGGTGCTGTGGCAGCCCTTGTGAGTGGTGCGGGATCAACAATGCTTATTGTAAGCGATAAGCAAATGGATTTTAGCGACACCAAAAAAGCGCTAGAAGAAAAGGGCTATGGCTCACAATTATTAGAAGTTGCGCCAATTAAGGATGGCGCCAAGTGTTATATGAATGGAGTGGAACTAGAACTATGGCATTAATTGTACAAAAATACGGCGGCACCTCTGTCGCTGACCCTGAACGTGTAAAATTTGTCGCAGAACACGTGGCAAAAACCAAACGCGCTGGCAACGACGTGGTTGTCGTTGTATCTGCACCAGCAGGTATGACAGATGATTTGACACACCGTGCTGCACTGATTACAGATATGCCAAATCCCCGTGAAATGGATATGCTTTTGTCTACCGGTGAACAAATTTCCATCGCCCTTACTGCTCTTGCTTTACATGAGCTCGGTGTTGGCGCTATTTCCTTCACTGGTCCACAGGTATGCATCCGTACCGACGATGCACACCAAAAGGCACGCATTATGGACATCAACGCCAACAAGATTGGCCATGAACTCGCTCAAGGCAACGTTGTTGTTGTAGCTGGCTTCCAAGGCATTGATAACAATGGTGAAATCACAACCCTCGGCCGTGGTGGCTCTGATACAACAGCTGTTGCTATTGCAGCAGCCATTGGCGCTGACGTGTGCGAAATTTATACTGACGTTGATGGCGTTTATACCGCCGATCCACGCGTGGTACCAAACGCAACCAAGCTCGCCAAAATTTCTTATGATGAAATGCTTGAGCTTGCCAGCCTAGGCGCCAAGGTATTGCATCCAAGATCTGTTGAAGTGGCAAAATTACATGATGTAAAGCTGGCTGTACGTTCTAGCTTTAATACCCATATAGGAGGAACTTACGTGGTTAAATCAGAAGAAATCGAAAAAGAGTATGCGGTCACCGGTATTGCTTGTGACAAAAATGTAGCAAAGGTAGCAATTTTGGGTGTAGAAGACCGTCCTGGTATTGCTGCAGAAGTGTTTGCTGCTCTTAGCGCAGAAAAAATCAACGTTGACATGATCATCCAAAGTGCTGAAGTCAACAACCTCAACGACATTGTATTCACCATTCCTAAGTCTGATGCAAAGCGCTGCAAGCTCATCATTGAAAACCTCAAGAGCACCTTGGATTATCGCGAAGCCTTTGTTGATGACAACGTGGTAAAAATTTCTGCTGTTGGCGCAGGTATGGTTGGCGCTCACGGTGTGGCTGCTCGTATGTTCAGTGCCCTTCGCGATGCAGGCATCAACATTGACCTTATTGGTACCTCTGAAGTGAAAATTTCCGTTGTAATCAAAAAGGACGAAGAGCTCCTCAAGAAGGGCATGCAAGCCATTCACGACGCTTTTGAACTCGATACCATTGAATAAAACTTTAGGCCGGGGCAACCCGGTCTTTTTTTGTGAACAGTTTGCGGAATTTGCCTATTTAATTTAAGGAAAACGGATTGGTATAATGGTTGTCATAAATCTATAGAAGGTGTAAATGATGAAGAATCCATTTAAAAAGCGGGCAGGCGTGCGTGAAACGTTGGACCTTACAAAGCTTTTATTTATCGCGCAGATGAAACCAATGTACAAAAATCTCGCAGCTGGCCTGGTATGCTTGGGGCTTTTGGTCCTACCACCACTCTATGCGTGGTTCAACATTGCCTCGAACTGGTCGCCTTATGATAAAACGTCCAACCTTAAAGTAGCAGTGACGAGCCTTGATAAGGGAACAGAGATTGAAGGGGTGTCCATTAATATAGGCGATGAAATTGTCAAAGCCTTAAAGGCCAACGACAAAATAGGCTGGCAGTTCGTGTCTTACGAAGAAGGGCAAAAGGCGGTAGAATCGGGCGATTATTATGCGGCCCTTGTGATTCCTAAAAACTTTTCGGCGCAAATCACTGGCTTTTTGCATGGCAACACCAAGCAGGGGCAAATAGAGTATTATATCAACGAGAAGCAAAATGCCATATCCACAAAAATTATGGGCACAGGGATGGATACAGTGGCCTCAGAGATTGATAAAACCTTCATCGAAACAGTGACGGACATTGTCTTGAACACGCTGAAGGTGGCGGACAGCGAATTTGCCGAGTATAAGCCCTCGCTTTTAAAGATGGTCGATACCATGGATTTGGCATCGGAAAACATGACCTTGCTTGTGGTCAACATGAATGATTTTGAAAAAATGCTCGATCAGATGGATGCGCTTGCAGACGATGCGCAAAGTGTGTTGCCAAAGGCGAGTGAGGCTCTAAGGGATGCCTCAGACTTGACCTTGGAGGCGCAAAACAGCCTACAGGAAACGAAATCAACAGTTGGGGATATTGAAAGACTGTTGGGTCAAAGCGTAAACGGCCTGGGTGTGTTTGCTAGTGACCTAGAAGGGCTAGGGCGTAGTCTGAGAGGTCTAGGGGATGAGGATGAAGAGGTTGTAAAGTCAAAGCTTGAGGAAAGCATTGACAGCGTGAACGCCTTGCGCGACCATACGGGAACGCTTGCGGATAATTTAAACCGTTTCAATGCGATGCTGCCAGAAAGCTCGAAAGTCCTTACTGATTTTGTAGAAAAACTGGATGCCCTAGACGCAAATCTAGAGAGCGCCTGCAACCAGTTGATGGACTTGCGTGATGAGCTTGAAAGCAGCAAGGAAGGCGCGGATGCCATTGCGAGCAAGGCCGCGGCCGTGCTTTCTGAGACTGCGGGCGACACAACAGACGCTTTAAATAGCTACAACAGCAGGGTGTCTGCCTCCCTTAAAAGCTCAGCCAATCAAATGAACAAGACCTTGGATGCCACCTATAAGGTATTGCAGGATGTGTCCGGACTCGTTCCGGTGATGGACAGCACTCTAGGCACCGTTCGCAGCATGGAGCCTGTGGGAAAAGACACCATCGAACACCTAAAAACCATTATAGAAAACACGCAGAAAAAACTGGATGAGCAAACCAAAAGCTTAAAAGAGTTATCGGAGGATGAAAAGGTCGATAAGATGGTTGCGTTCATCCAACAGGACGCCCAAAAGCAAAGCGAATTTTTGAGCAGCCCGGTCAAGCTTCATACCAATCGTATGTATCCTGTGGAAAATTATGGCAGCGGTATGTCACCTTTTTATACAACCTTGGCGATTTGGGTAGGGTGCCTGCTTATGATGGCTATGATTAGCCCCATCAACGAAAAGGGCGAGGAGGCATATCCTGAGGCAGGCGTAACGCCGATGTATTTGTCGCGCCTTTTGCTTTATCAAATTGTTTCTGTCTTTCAATGCCTCATTATTGCTCTTGGGGATTTGTTTATTTTGAAAGTTGACTGTATGCATCCGGTGCTCTTTGTGTTATTATGTATTTTAATTGGCCAGATTTTCTCGATTTTCATTTTTTCGCTGGTATTTACCTTTTCGGCTATTGGTAAGGCCATGGCGATTGTTGTGCTGGTGCTGCAAATTGCGGCCAGCGGTGGGACTTTTCCAATGGAAATGACGCCACCGCTCTTCCAAATGATTCATCCACTTTTGCCGTTTACCTATTGCATAGGTGCCATGCGAGAAATTTGTTTTGGCATATATGAGCCGGCACTTGTTTTGGATTTATCGGTCATGGCAATGATTCCGATTCTCTCCGTAGCTGTTGTGGTCATTTTTGGACCAGTATTTAGAAAATTTGTCCATCTATTTGAAACATCAATGAAAAACAGCGGATTGATGTAATTTGTAGCAGAAAGGATTTGTATGAATGGCAGTAAAGAAATCTCGTACAGGTAAGAAAAAAAGACCAGAATATGGTCCTCAAGGCACAAAGAAAAATGAAACACAAAAAACACAGGTGAGCCTCGATCAATTTAGCGGTAACCCTAAGGCGCGCAAGGCCAACTATGGCGCTATTGCCTGCCTTGTTGTGGCAATGGTTGTGCTTTTGATTGCACCTAATGTTGGTGGCGGCACCTCTATGACGAGCATTGTGCTTACGTCGATTGCCTACCTCATGACCGTTTTGGGTGGCGGCCTTATTATGTACACCTCCGATTACATTGAGGAAAAACGTAAGAAGATGACACGCATCACAGGTGTTGTCATGATTGTGATTGGCGCCTTTGGTTTGTCCACCATCGCCATGAGTTTGTTTAGATAAAAAAATCGTCCAAGACGGCGCGTCTTGGACGATTTTTTATTTGTTTTTCTTGAGACCTTGCGGTTTGCTCTTGCCAACGTAAGGGTTGTAGAGGTTTTGGGTGAAGATATGGGTAGATGGGGTAAGGACCTCTGGAATATGGAAGTCGGTTTCTTCACTAGGGAGGGCATCGCCAATGAGCTGGCAATCGAAGCCGGCGGCAAGCATGGTACAATCTTCTGGCAGTAGAGGGAGAAAGCGGTCGTAATAGCCAGAGCCATAGCCTAAGCGCATACCATAAGGGTCAAAGAGAAGGCCAGGAATGAGGCAAAAGTCGATGGTGTTGATGTCAACAGGTACGGCGTCCTCAAAAGGAATTTCGCGCAAATGGCCAATGGTTTGCACCAACGGGGTGGTAGGGTCGAAGCGTGCAGGCAGCAGCTGCTTATCTGGCGTGGTGACGGTGAGGGCTACGGTTTTGTTGGCGCGCCACGCAGATTCAATAAGAGGCATGGTTTTCCACTCGGTGCCAAAGCTCAAGAAGAGGAGAACGGTGTTGGCGCATTCCCAACGTGGGTCCTCTTCAATGTGGCGGATGATGGATAGGGTTTGGTAGATGCGTTCTTCTTCAGGAATAGCTCGGCGCTGTTCCTTGGCGAAGGCACGCCATTCGTTTTTGGTCATGATAATCCTCCTTTTGGGGCTAAAATGTTACCTATATTGTACGAGTCTTGCGCCAAAAAGAAAATGGTGATTTGGTAAAAAAAGGGGGCAAAACCCTTGCAATTAAAAATAAATATGATATTATAATACCAGTGGTTAGCACTCAAAGAGATAGAGTGCTAACAAGTGAGAAAGCAATCATTAAGGAGGCTCTTATATATGAATATTAGACCATTGGGTGACAAGGTAGTTATTAAGCCAGCAAAAATTGAAGAAAAGACCCAAAGCGGCATCATTCTTCCAGGCTCTGCACAAGAAAAGCCAAATCAAGGCACCGTTATTGCAGTAGGCCCTGGCGCTAGAAACCAAAACGGCGAACACGTTGCACTAGACGTAGAAGTGGGCGATCGCATCGTTTATGGTAAGCTCGGTGGCGTTTCCTTGAAGTATGATGATGAAGAATACATTGTCCTTTCTGAAAGTGACATTCTCGTTATTTTGGACTAATTAGCAGGAGGCACATATAATTATGGCAAAAGAAATTCTTTTTGACGCACAAGCTCGTGCTGCACTTGAAACTGGCGTGAACGCTGTTGCTGACGCTGTACGCGTGACCTTGGGGCCAAAGGGCCGCAACGTTGTTCTTTCCCGTCCATTTGGCGCCCCAGTCATCACCAACGACGGTGTGACCATCGCGCGCGAAATCGACCTCGAAGATCCATTTGAAAACATGGGTGCGCAACTTCTCAAGGAAGTATCCATCAAGACCAACGATGTGGCTGGTGATGGTACCACCACCGCTACCGTATTGGCCCAAGCTATGGTTCGCGAAGGCCTAAAGAACATTGCAGCTGGCGCCAACCCAATGATTCTCCGCAAGGGTATGCAATTGGCTTGTGACCGTGCTGCTGCAGAAATTGGCAAAATCAGCCAACCTATCCAAAGCAAGGAAGCCATTGCTCAAGTAGCTGCTATTTCCTCTGCTGACGAAGAAATTGGTAAGCTCATTGCAGACGCTATGGAAAAAGTTGGTAACGACGGCGTTATCACCGTTGAAGATTCCAAGACCTTTGGCACCACCATGGAAGTGGTAGAAGGTATGCAATTTGACCGTGGCTATATTTCTCCATACATGGTTACCAATACCGAAAAAATGGAAGCAAACCTCGAAGATCCATACATCCTCATTACCGATAAAAAAATCAACAACATTCAGGAAATTCTCCCAGTGTTGGAACAAATCGTTAAGACCGGCAAGGCCCTCCTCATCATCGCAGAAGATGTAGAAGGCGAAGCCCTCACCACCATGATTTTGAACCGTTTGCGCGGCACCTTCACCTGCGTAGCTGTAAAGGCTCCAGGCTTTGGCGATCGTCGTAAGGAAATGCTCCAAGACATCGCAGCTCTTACCGGTGCAACTGTTGTAACCGAAGAATTGGGCTACAAGATTGAAGAAACCACCATCGATATGCTTGGTTCCGCTCGTCAAGTCAACGTTAACAAGGACAACACCACCATCGTTGATGGCCGTGGCGCAAAGGAAAACATTCAAGCACGTGTAGATCAAATTCACCGCCTTATTCAAGAAACCACCTCTGATTTCGACCGCGAAAAATACCAAGAACGTTTGGCTAAGCTCGCTGGTGGCGTAGCAGTGCTCCAAGTTGGTGCTGCAACTGAAACCGAACTCACCGAAAAGAAACACCGCATTGAAGATGCACTTTCTGCAACCAAGGCTGCAGTAGAAGAAGGCATCGTTGCTGGTGGTGGTACCGCCCTCGTCAACATTCTTCCTAACCTTGATGACAGCGACATCGTTGAAGCAGACGCTAAGACTGGCTTTGCCCTCGTGAAGAAGGCTATGGAAGCACCTGTACGTCAAATTGCTGAAAATGCAGGTGTAGAAGGCAGTGTTGTTTGCGCAAACGTGAAGAAGCTTTCCGTTGGCGAAGGCTACAACGCCCTCAAGGATTGCTATGAAAACATGATTGAAGCCGGCGTTTTGGACCCTGCAAAGGTTACCCGCAGCGCTCTTCAAAATGCTGTAAGCATTGCAAGCATGATTTTGACCACTGAAACCCTCGTTGCCGATACCTCCAAGGAAGATCCAATGGCAGGCGCTGGCGGTATGGGTGGCGGCATGGGTATGATGTAATTTTATAGATAAAATTACACGCAAATACCTGTGCGCTATGTGATATAATAGAATAAAAGAAGAACAAGCGGACTTGATGGAAATCATCCGCTTGTTGTTCTATATAGCAATAGCTACCTATGAAAGGGGTATGACAATATGAGTCAATGTGACGGTTGCGCATCTGCAAGCACCTGTGGTGGCTCCTGCGATGCCAAGGCACCAGAGCTTACAGAAGCACAAAAAAACACCAATATTAAAAACATCATCGTTGTTATGAGTGGGAAGGGCGGCGTTGGTAAATCCAGCTTCTCCTCCATTTTAAGCATTGCCCTAAAAAGACGTGGCTTCGAAGTTGGCATTATGGATGCTGATATCACCGGCCCTAGTATTCCAAAGCTCTTTGGTGTGAACGAACAACCAAAGATGGGCGAGCACGGCATCGAACCAGTTAAGAGCAAGACAGGCATCTCTCTTATGAGTATGAACTTCCTTTTGCCACATGATGATGATCCAGTTGTATGGCGTGGCGCTATGATTACCGGCGTGGTACAACAATTCATCACCGATATCTGCTGGGGCGATTTGGACTACCTCGTTATCGATATGCCTCCAGGCACCGGCGATGTGCCACTTACCATTCTTCAAAGCATGAAGGTTAACGGTGCACTTATTGTTACCACCCCACAAGGCCTATCCAACATGGTAGTACGCAAAGGCCTTAAGATGCTCGACCTTATGAAGGTGCCAGCTTTAGGGATTGCCGAAAATATGAGCTATGTGCGCTGCCCAGGCTGCGATGAACGCATCAACATCTTTGGCGAAAGCCATGTCGATGAAACCTGCGCACAATTTAAGCTCCCACTCCTTGGTCAATTCCCACTCGATTCCAAGCTCTCAGAAATGGGCGATGCTGGCGATATTGAATCCTACGATGGCGAAGTGTTGGCTGTGCTCACAGAAAACCTCGACACCCTTCTTACCAGCGTGCAAGAAGCGGCGAAAGCTGAATAAGACGACACAAAAAATAGCGTCTGGCTGTTGCCGGACGCTCAGCTTGTCGAAAAAAGTCGCCAATCGGCGGCCTTTTCGCGTATTTAGCCCAGAAATGCGGTATAATATAAAAGGGTGATAAATATGCTGATG
>CAKQDL010000003.1 GCA_934229395.1 uncultured Peptococcaceae bacterium
AGAAAAATAAGGGAGAGAGATTCGTGCGAATCTCTCTCCCTTATTTATTTGAGGTTGTCTATTTTCCGACAGCCCCCTTCTTTTGTTTTAGACGAGACAATTATTTGATTTGAGAGTGATAGTATTGCAAGGATGTAACAGAGTTTTCTACAATTTCCTTACTTGCCTTAATGCCTTCAGTACTTGCCTTGGCAGCAGCCATGGTGGTGATGTATGGCACACGATGCTTGATTGCAGATTTTCTGATATAACTATCATCAGTGACTGCTTCCTTGCCGGAAGGCGTGTTGATGATTAGTTGAATATGGCCGTTTGCGATTTCATCAGCGATGTTTGGACGACCTTCGTACATTTTGAAAATGGATTCAGAAGGAATACCAGCGTCGCTAATCATTTTATGGCAGCCAGCTGTTGCGAGAATTTTGAAGCCCAAATGATGGAAAGCTTGCGCAACTTCTACGAGTTCATCTTTATCGCGGTTGCATACGCTTAGAAGCACTGTGCCTTCAGATGGTAGCTTTGCGCTTTGAGTGGCTTCTTGGGCTTTGTAGTAAGCTTCGCCAAAGGAAGAGGATAAGCCAAGAACTTCGCCGGTAGAACGCATTTCCGGCCCTAAAATAGGGTCAACTTCAGGGAAGCTTGAGAATGGGAACACCGCTTCTTTTACGCCATAGTGGTGAATTTCATGATCCTTCAGTGCAGAGACTGGGGAATCCTTACCTGTAAGTGAAGCTGTCATGATTTCAGTTGCAATTTTCACCATGTTGATATTGCATACTTTAGATACAAGTGGCACCGTTCTAGATGCGCGTGGGTTGGCTTCAAGAACGTAAACCACACCGTTTTCAATAGCGTATTGCATATTCATAAGACCGGAAACGTTCATTTCAACAGCAATACGCTTGGTATAATCCTTGATGGTTGCAATTTGTTCATCAGAAAGGTTCTTGGATGGTAAAATGCAGGCTGAGTCGCCAGAGTGAATACCGGCTAGTTCAATATGCTCCATCACAGCCGGTACAAAGCAATTTTCACCATCACTAATTGCATCAGCTTCACATTCCATAGCGTGATTTAGGAAACGGTCAATGAGAATTGGTCTGTCTGGAGTAACACCTACCGCTGCGGACATATAGACGCGCATCATTTCATCGTCATGGACGATTTCCATGCCGCGACCGCCGAGAACATAAGAAGGACGAACCATTACAGGATAACCAATACGGTTGGCGATTTCGAGCGCTTCATCAACATTGACAGCCATACCAGATTCTGGCATTGGAATTTCAAGACGTTCCATCATATCACGGAAATGATCGCGGTCCTCTGCAAGGTCGATGGTTTCAGGCGTGGTGCCAAGAATGCAAACGCCGTTTTCCTTTAGTGCAGAAGCAAGGTTCAATGGTGTTTGACCACCAAACTGTGCGATAACACCAACCGGTTGTTCCTTTTCATAGATGCTAAGAACATCTTCGAGAGTAAGCGGCTCGAAGTAGAGCTTGTCAGAAGTGTCGTAGTCAGTAGAAACTGTTTCAGGGTTGCAGTTAACAATAATAGACTCAAAGCCCATTTCTTTTAGAGCCAAAGCCGCGTGAACACAGCAGTAGTCGAATTCAATACCTTGACCAATTCTGTTAGGGCCACCGCCTAGAATCATAACCTTAGGTTTATCGGTATTAACAGGGCTGTTGTCTTTATCCAAATGATAGGTAGAGTAGTAGTAAGCCGCATCTTCAGTACCGCTTACATGAATGCCCTCCCATGCTTCGCGAATATCAGCAGCATAACGTGCATTGCGAATGGCATCTTCAGGAACTCCGAGAAGCTGAGAGAGATAACGGTCGCTAAAACCATCTAACTTTGCTTGTTTTAATACATTTGTTTCCGGAACTTGACCTTTTAAGGAAAGTAAGGCATTTTCTTCTTGAACCAATTCGAGCATTTGTTCAAGGAAGTAGTGCTTGATTTTTGTTAATTCATAGATTTCTTCTACAGTTGCCCCCTTGCGTAATGCTTCATACATGATGAATTGACGTTCGCTAGAAGGTGTGCGAAGCATAGCTAACAACTCTTCTTTAGATAGCTCATTGAAGTTTTTTGCAAAGCCAAGGCCATAACGGCCAATTTCCAAGCTGCGAATAGCTTTTTGGAAGGCTTCCTTGTATGTTTTGCCAATACTCATAACTTCGCCTACAGCACGCATTTGAGTTCCGAGCTTATCCTCAGAGCCTTTGAATTTTTCGAAGGCCCAACGTGCAAATTTGATAACGATATAATCTCCGCCTGGAGTATATTTATCTAGAGTGCCACACTTTCCGCATGGAATTTCGTCAAGGGTAAGACCGCAAGCGAGCATCGCAGATACAAGCGCAATTGGAAAACCTGTAGCTTTGGATGCGAGAGCAGAGGAGCGGGAGGTGCGCGGATTGATTTCTATAACTACAATTCTATCGGTTACAGGATCGTGAGCGAATTGGCAGTTGCATCCGCCAATAACTTCAATTGCCTCTACAATACGATAGGAATAATCTTGAAGACGAGCTTGAACCTCTTCAGAGATGGTGAGCATTGGTGCTGAGCAGAAAGAATCGCCAGTATGAACGCCGAGTGGGTCGATGTTTTCGATGAAGCAGACAGTAATAACCTGGCCTTTTGCATCGCGAACAACTTCTAGTTCTAATTCTTCCCAACCGGTAATACATTCTTCAATAAGCACTTGACCAACGAGGCTTGCTTGAAGGCCGCGCGCGCAGACCACTTTTAGTTCGTCGATATTGTATACAATGCCGCCGCCAGCACCACCCATGGTATAGGCTGGGCGCAAAACAACTGGATAATGAAGCTCTTCGGCAATTTCCAAGGCTTCCTCAACACTGTAGGCAACCTGGCTTTTTGCCATTTCAATGCCGAGTTTATCCATTGTTTTTTTAAATTCAATGCGGTCTTCGCCACGTTCAATGGCGTCGACTTGAACACCAATAACCTTTACGTTGTATTTGTCCAATACACCTGCTTCAGAAAGTTCAGAGCAGAGGTTGAGCCCGGATTGGCCACCAAGATTTGGCAAAAGGGCGTCTGGTCGTTCTTTGTCGATGATTTGCGTAAGACGTTCCAAGTTGAGTGGTTCGATGTAAGTGATATCAGCAGTATCAGGGTCGGTCATAATTGTTGCAGGATTTGAGTTAACAAGAACAATTTCATAACCGAGTTGACGTAACGCTTTGCAAGCTTGGGTACCGGAATAGTCAAATTCACATGCCTGACCAATAATAATAGGGCCAGAACCGATAATCATAATTTTATTGATATCTTCTTTTTTTGGCATAGCTATCTCCCTTGTGTCATATATTCAGAAGAAAATCTGTCTAATATATGCGCTTGGTTTTCAAAAAGCGCATTCTTCATATCATTTTATAACAAGTCATAAATGTGGTCAATAGTGGGCTTAGTGAAGTCTAAATAACAACTTTTGACCTGTTTTACATGTCATGTTATACTAATTTTGATCAGCAGAGTTTTTGACTCTGTTTAATAGGTAAGGAGGAATTGCTATGTTACTCAAAGAGATTATGACCAAGGATGTACTTACGCTTTCACCAAACGATTCATTAGAGACAGCCGCAAAATTATTGGTCGAGAATGGTGTAAGCGGTGCGCCCGTTATTGATGCGTTTAGCAACGTAATCGGGATGCTTACAGAAGGTGATTTGGTGCGACAACAGAAGCCTATTACCAAACCTATTTTTTTAATGTTTTTGGATAGTGCATTTCCAATTAATTTTAAGATGATTAACAAGGATTTAGAAGCCATGACTGCGACGAAGGTGAGTCAGCTTATGACAAAAGATGTAATTTCGTTGCATGAGTACGATGAAGTTGCAGAGGCTGCAGAATATATGATTGAAAAAAATATCAATCGTGTTCCGATTATAAATGATGATGGACAGCTTTTGGGAATCGTTACACGTCATGATATTGTCAGAGCTGCTTACTTAGAAGCGCACAATCAAGACGAAACAAGCGGAGTGAGTCAAGAACAAGAGCATGAATGAAAAATATAATTATCAGTTGGCATTAAAAATGGCCGCGATGTTAGGTGTTCGCCTAATGGGTAGTGGTGCAGAAATATACCGTGTGGAAGAATCTATGCACCATGTGCTTAAAGCTTACGGCGTTAAACGTGTGGATGCATATGTTACGCCAAACATGTTGATGATAACTATTGAAACTGAGGATGAAAAATCCTATACAAAGATGAGACGTGTTTATCATAGTGATCCAAATTTTGAGCGACTCGCAAAATTGAACGATTTTTCAAGAAGAATATCCGTGCAGCCGATTCCAATCAAAGATGCTATTGCTGAGTTGGATGAAATTGATCATACAAAGAACTACTCCATGCCAGTTATTTGGATAAGCTATTGTCTTTCGGCGGCTGGTTTTTGTGTAATGGTTGGTGGCAGTCTTTATGATGGATTGGTGGCGATGATATGTGTGCTTTTGGCACGTATTGTTTGTTTTCCTATGGATGTATACCATGCAAATAGCTTTTTTATAACAGCAGTTGCAAGTTTTATTCATAATACTGTTGCGTTTGCATTTGCAGAAATGTTTTCGGTCCTGCAAGTGAATACCATCGTTACAGGGACGCTTATGATGCTTTTTCCAGGAGTTGCTTTTATGACCGCAATTCGGGATGTTATAGCACGTGATTTAAACTCGGGGATGATAGAAATGCTTCAGGCCGTTGTAGTAGCTTGTGCTATTGCCGTGGGTACTGCTATGGCGTATGGTTTGTTTCCTGCGATTGTGAGGCTTATATGATGACGTATTTAGGCGCTTTTGTTGCGTCTTTATTCTACGCTGTATTATATAATACTAGAGGTTGGCTTTTGGTGCATTGTGCTTTTTGCGGACTCTTAGGAATGATTGTCTTTAATATGCTTCAAGGCCATAATATAGTTATACAGTTTTTACTCCCAACCATTGTTATGTGTTTATATGCAGAGGTTCTCGCGCGTGTTTGCAAAGTTCCGGTAATGGTTATTACAACGATAGGCATTTTGCCAATTGTGCCAGGTGCAGGTGTTTATAATACAATCGATAGCTTATTAAATAGCCATATGGATGAATGTTATTCATATGGCATTAATACGTTGCTTTCAGCTGGTGCAATGGCACTTGGTTTGGTTTTGGTTTCGTCTTTTGTGAGACTGATTAAAACTATTAGACGACAACTACCACTCGGGAAGAAAGATAGAAAATCGTTTGTACGGATGCGTTAATATTGCGCCAGAAGGAGGATACAGTGAAGATTGATGAATTAATAAATATCGCGAAACCAGTAAAATTACATGCGAATAGATGCATTCAATCATTCTCCTTTCGGGCAACTTGTAAACAGTGCGTACAAATATGTCCGGATCACTCTATAGCAATGATAGAGAACCATATTGATGTTCATAGCTGTGTCGGATGTGGAAAATGCGTTCAGGTTTGTAATCACGATGTTTTTGAAATGGATTTTCCTAGTGTTTTGCAAAGTGACACAAAAGGCTTTTTGATTTTGTGTTGCAAAAAGGAAGGGCTTATTGATTTGCCTGTTGTTCAATGTGACTGCTTAAATCAATTTACCTTTCTACAGCTCGCCTTGATGGTACGACATTTCGGAAAAATATATTTATATCATGATGAGAAAACCTGTATACATTGTCAAAATATGTGGTTCCCAAATGGTCAAATAGAGTTGATGAAAAGATATGGCTTAGAGGCATATGCTTCAAAGATTATTATTTTAAATAATCAAGAAGACTTGAAGAAATTCGTTGCGCATGAAGGCCTAGACATCAATCAAAGAAGATCGTTTATTCAGAATCAATTTAAAGGCTTGAAGTCAATAACCTTAAAATATGCTAAAGAAACAGCAGATGCTTATGTTTCTGCTGTCGGTGAATCATTGTCAACAAAGTCTCAGTCCTTTGAAAAAGCACAAGCGCATGCTATGCTCTTATCAGAATTATATAGTGAATCGGACACTAAGGAAGATGAATGCATTCCGCTTAAGAAGCTTTCTAATAGCGCCTGCCGATATTGTCATATTTGCGAAAAACTTTGTCCGTGGGATGCAATTGCGATTGTTGAAGAAGAGGGGAAGGCGGTGTTAGCGCACCATGATGTCCTGTGTGCTAGGTGCGGTTTGTGTATAGATTTATGCCCGGAAAAAGGGCTTCTTTGGACACAAGGATTACAGGTAAAAGATGTAAAAACGCCTCGGTGGCGCATTTTAAATGAAGCTGAGGCGGCAACGTGCGAATGCTGTGGCGAATTATTTTATCCAACAAAAGAAAAACAAACAATATGTAGTTTTTGTACGAACAAGAAATGAAAAAGGCATTATCTCATTGTTCAGAGATAATGCCTTTTGAAATTTTATGATAAATTACTGCATATTAGTATAAACGTTTTGGATATCATCATCATTTTCCAAAGCATTCATCAATTTTTCCATGCTGGTTTTCTTTTCGTCAGGAACTTCGGTGTATGTAGAAGGAAGCATGGTGATTTCACCGGAAATAAGAGGAATATTGTTGGTTTCTAAAGCTTCGCGAACAGCAACATAATCTTCAGGAGCTGTGATGATTTCGTAGTAGGTATCTTCAGAAGCAAAATCTTCTGCGCCAGCTTCCAATGCCATTTCCATTAGTTCATCTTCACTGATTGGGCATGCTTCGTGATCTACAGCGAGTGCACCTTTTCGTTCAAACATAAAGCTAACGCAACCAGCAGTACCGAGATTACCACCAAATTTGTCCAAGTGATGACGTACGTTACCAGCAGTACGATTTTTATTATCTGTTAAGCATTCAATGATAATAGCGACGCCAGCAGGACCGTATCCTTCGTATGTGATGTGCTCATAGTTTTCACCATCAGTGGCGCCAATCCCTTTTTTGATAGCACGATTAATGTTATCATTAGGCATGTTGTCGGCCTTGGCTTTATCAATAGCAAGCTTTAATGCAGCGTTATATGCAGGATCACCGCCACCAGAACGAGCAGCAACAGTAATGTTGCGAGCATGTTTGGTGAATGCGCTAGAACGCAAGCTGTCCATTTTGTTCTTTTTACCTTCGATATTATGAATACGACCCATTAAAATCTCTCCTTAATTATATTTTGCGCACTTTCCATTATAGTATTGTAGAACAAAATTTTCAAGAAGAAAGGGAAGAAAAAATTATGATTAAATTTGAAAAAATAACAGAAAGCCAGTATTTGAAAGACTATATCAATAAAATCGAAGATTGTGCAAATAAAGCAAGTTCTGTATATCGTGAAATCGTATTACCAAGGCGTTCAACAAAAGGCTCTGCAGGGTACGATTTTTTTGCACCGTATGATTTTGTTTTAAGACCTGGCGAACAAATAACAGTTTTAACGGGGATAAAAGTGCTGATGCCTTATGGCGTAGTGTTAATTATTGCGCCTAGAAGTGGCCAAGGTATACGCTATAAGCTGCAATTGATGAATACTCTTGGCGTAATTGACGCAGACTACAGTGAAGCGGAAAACGAAGGTCATATCATGATTGCGCTCTTTAATGATTCACCTAATGGAGCCCATTTAGAAGTAAAAAAAGGGCAGGCTTTTGCCCAAGGCGTATTTTTGCCACATTATCTTACCGATGAAGATAAGGCTTGCGAACAAAGAACAGGAGGCTTTGGCAGCACAGATGATAGATAGATCACTTAATTTTCAGAAGTTAACATAATGCCAATTATGCGAAGTTTCATCCATGCTTAAATTACACAAAAAAACCTTACGCAAAACGTCATTTTCGGGATATCGTTTATAGTTATTAAGTGATGATTTGTTTCAATATTTATTATAGCGTTTTATTGAGAATGAAAGTTAATGTATCCTCTTTTTATGAATTGCTTTGTGTATAATTATGCAGAAATAATGGAAGATATTTTTTGCGCTTCAGTTTGGCATCAAACCCCTCCTCTCGTCACCGTCGTAGAGGAAAAGAAAAGTTTGAAAGTAATATAAAGGATATATTCCCATCGAAATCAGCGAAGAACAAAAAAACTCTGCTTCGGTTTGTTGCGAATCCGAAACAGAGTTTTTTACTTTTTAATTAGTGGCTGCCACAAGAGCTGCAGCAATCGTTTTCACCGCAGTTTCCTGCAGTTGAGCAGGAGCTGCAACCACCGCCATTGTTGTCGTTGAGAGCGCTGGAGATAATCATGTTTACAGATTCAAGAACTTGATTCAATTCTTGGTTTGCGTTCATGTATTGCATAATTACTTCGTTTTCTTGCATTTTTTGTTCCAAATCTGCAAGTTGTGCTTTCTTTTCTTCGTCGAGTTGTTCGTATGGGATGCCAGCATTAATAGCGTCCATTTGAATTTGTTGATAGGTTTCGACGATTTGGCGGGCTGGAAGGTCGATAAGCATCTTTAATTCTGCTTCTTTAACCTTACGTAGTTCATCACTTGCTGCAATTTCATCAGCTAAAGCTTTTGCTTTGTCATAAATACTCATTCTGTTCTATTCCTCCAATTTTCCTTTTAATATCCACGTTTGAGTCGTGGTTATTAGCACATTTACAAATTGCCCTACAAGGGCTTCATTTCCAGCAAATACAACAGTCTTTCCTGTATCAGTTCTGCCACTAAGCATATTATCGTCGTTTTTGCTGATTCCTTCAACCAAAACTTCCAAAGTTTTGCCTTCATATTTTTTATTATGATGGGCACTCCATTTTGATAGTTCGGTATTAAGACGCTGTAGGCGTTCTTTCTTTTCCTCTAAAGAAGTTGGATCTTCAAATTTTGCGGCAGCTGTTCCTGGCCTTTTTGAGTAGATAAAAGAAAAGGCGTTGTCGAATTGGACTTCATTTACAAGATTTAAAGTATCCTGGAAGTCTTCTTCTGTTTCTCCCGGAAAACCAACGATAATATCTGTTGTAATAGCTGCATCTGGAATTTTAGCATGAATGGCATCAATAATTTCCATATAATGCTCACGCGTATATTTACGATTCATTTTTTGAAGCACATCATTAGAACCGGATTGCACCGGAAGATGCAAAGAATGGCAAATATGTTTGCTGTTTTTTATGACATCTATGAGTTCTAAGGAAAAATCCTTTGGATGAGATGTCATGAAACGCACACGTTTGATGCCCTCAATTTCATCGACTTCCCTAAGAAGCGTCGCAAAACTAACTGGTTCGTCAAAGTCATTGCCGTATGAATCTACATTTTGTCCGAGAAGCATGATTTCAACGGCACCATCTTGAACCAAGGTGCGTACTTCATTTAGGATATCTTCTTTTTTGCGGCTGCGTTCGCGGCCGCGAACATACGGAACAATGCAATAGGTGCAAAAATTATTGCAACCATACATGATATTGACAAAGCCCTTAAACGGAAATGCTCTGCTTGCAGGCAATGTCAAATCTGGGCTAGAGTCTTCTTCTACAATTTCAATAACGCTTTGTCCAGTTGCTTCAATTTTTTCCAGATATTCTGGTAGCTTGTTCATGTTGTTTGTTCCAAACATAAGGGAAACGTATGGACAAGCGTGAAGAATTTTCGGCACAATGTTCTTTTGCTGAATCATACAGCCGCATACACCAATGATAAGATTTGGTTTAATTTTCTTATATTTTTTTAGCTCGCCGAGCATACTTAAAACTTTGCTTTCTGCTTTTTCGCGAATGCAACAGGTGTTAAGTAGGATGAAATCAGCGTCGGCTATATCATCTGTAGCAATATAAAAACGTTCCTCTAATAGACCGGCCATGATTTCAGAGTCGTGCTCATTCATTTGGCATCCAAAGGTTTGAATAAAGTACTTTTTGTACATTACATCTTCTCTACTTCTGCAAAAGCAATATCAGCTACTTCTAAAGCTTTGGCGATGTCTTCGTCGGTATGTGCACTAGAAATAAACCAGCATTCAAATTGTGAAGGTGGCAGATGAACGCCGTTTTCAAGCATGGTATTAAAGAATTTGCCAAATTTTGCAGTATCAGAAGTGCAAGCATCGCTGTAGCCGTTCACTTCCTGATCGGTAAAGAACACAGTAAGAAGTGAGCCAAAGCGGTTGATTGTTACTGGTACATTATGCTTTTGGGCAAGTGTTTTGAGCCCTTCTGCTAGCTTTGCGCCCATTTGATCAAGCTTTTCGTATGGATGTTCATTTTTTAGCACAGATAATGCTGCATAGCCTGCGCTCATGGCTAATGGGTTGCCAGATAGAGTGCCAGCTTGGTATACGCTACCTGCTGGTGAAAGACAATCCATGATTTCTTTTTTGCCGCCAAAGGCACCAACTGGAAGACCACCACCGATGATTTTACCTAGGCAAGTAAGGTCTGGCATAATGTTAAATACTTTTTGTGCGCCACCAATGCTTGCACGGAAACCGGAGATTACCTCGTCAAAAATCAGAAGCGCATCATATTCTTTTGTTACTGCGCGCAAGTCTTCAAGAAAGCCTTCTTTTGGCATAATGAGGCCCATATTGCCTGGGATTGGTTCTACAATTACACCAGCAATTTCATTTGGATATTCTTCAAATAGTGTTTTAACACTGTCAATATCGTTGTATTTAGCAACAAGCGTTTCTTTTGCAATATTATCTGGCACACCTGGGCTGGATGGCACACCGAAGGTCATAGCGCCTGAACCGGCATTAATGAGGAGATGGTCAGCGTGGCCATGGTAGCAGCCTTCAAATTTGATGATTTTATCGCGTTTGGTATAACCACGTGCTAAACGCAGTGCACTCATGGTTGCTTCAGTACCAGAAGATACCATACGTACCTTTTCAACGGATGGTATGAGTTCAACGATAAGTTCTGCCATCTTGGTTTCGAGAGTGGTTGGCATACCAAAGGTGGTGCCGTGATCAAGAGCTTCTTTAATTGCTTGAACGACAGCAGGATGACGATGACCTAGAATAAGCGGACCCCAAGAGCAGACAAAATCGATGTATGTTTGACCGTCTACATCTGTGATATGCGCTTTTTCACCGTGTTCAACAAATACTGGTACTTCACCAACGGCTTTGAATGCACGTACTGGACTGTTTACACCGCCAGGAATGACTGTTTGTGCCTCAGCAAATGCTTTTTTTGATGTTTCAAATTGATAGCTCATTATTTACTCTCCTTTAACCAACGTCCAATATCAACTGCGTGGTAGGTAATTACCATAGTTGCACCAGCTCTTTTGAAGGCATTCATGATTTCAAGCACGATGGTCTTTTCGTCAATCCAACCATTTTGAGCAGCTGCCTTTACCATGGAATATTCGGCACTTACATTGTAGGTAACAACGGGTACCAATGTTGTTTCATGTACCTTTGCAATTAGGTCTAGGTAGGCAAGGCCAGGTTTAACGATGACCATATCGGCACCTTCTGCCAAATCTAGCTCTACTTCTTTTAATGCTTGGCGTGTTCCTGAAGCGGGATCCATTTGGTAGCTTTTTCTGTCGCCGAAATGAGGCGCAGATTCTGCAGCATCTCTAAATGGACCATAAAAGCCTGAAGCGTACTTGATGGAATGTGACATGATGATTACATCGTTATAGCCTGCTTCATCTAAGGCTGCGCGAATGACGCCGACACGACCGTCCATCATATCAGATGGTGCCAGAATATCAGCCCCAGCTTTCGCATGGCTTACTGCAATTTTGGCTAAATATGTAAGTGTGGTATCGTTGTCAACATTTTCGTTTTTAATAATACCACAGTGGCCATGACTTGTGTATTCACACATACATACATCTGTAGAAATGACCAAATCAGGGTAAGCACTACGAATAAGACGTGTTGCTTCCTGAATAATGCCATCATCAGCATAAGCACCAGAACCGCAGGCATCTTTATTTGCCGGAATACCAAAGAGCATAATAGCTACAACACCGGCTTCTACTGCGCGTTCTACTTCTTCAAGCACATGATCCAATGAAAATTGGAAAATGCCCGGCATTGAAGGAATTTCTGTCTTGATATCCTCGCCTTCAATAACAAAAATAGGATAAATGTAATCGTTCATGTCCAATTGTACTTCGCGGACCATGTTGCGAATGTTTTGAGTGCGGCGTAATCGTCTCATTCTTTCTTGTGGAAACATATTAGTCCTCCTCTTTGTGCTGCGCAGCTACAATCGCATCGAATAAACCTTGAATGGTGTATTCTTTGGCTTCGATATCCGGTTTTAGACCAAATTCGTTTAGTGTTTGAGTTGTCACGGGACCAATCGATGCGAGTTGAATACCTTCTAAGATGCTTTTATCTTCAATGATTTCCATGAAATTTTTCACCGTTGATGAGCTGGTGAAGGTTACAGTATGAATGGATTTATCTTGAAGTTTTTCGATGATTTCGTCATTGAATCGATCAGCCTTTTTTGTTTTGTAAGCAATGACTTCATCAACAACCATGCCCATTTCTTTAAGAACATTTACGAGTACGGTACGCGCTAAGTCAGAGCGAGGTAAAAGAATTTTTTGACCTTCAATTAGTAATGGCTTTAAGCTTTCGATAACGCTTTCTGCAACGAACTTTTCTGGCATAACTTCAACCAGTAAGCCCTTATCTTCAAGAGCTTCTTTTGTTTTTGGACCAATAGCACAAATGCGTGCATTGCCCAGGGAGCGAATATCCTGATTATTGGCTTTCATAGCAACGAAGAATGCGCGTACACCGTTAACACTGGTAAAAATAATCCAGTCATAGTCTTTTGCGTTTTGAACCGCATTTTTGAGCTCTGGCGTTGCTTCTTGGGTTTCAATCATAATGGTTGGTGCTTCCCAAGCTTCACCACCAGCTTCTTCTATCATGCTTGAAAAAGCGCTGGCTTGTTCACGTGCACGAGTAACCAATATTCTTTGTCCGAAGAGAGGCTTATTTTCGAACCACGAAAGTGTGTTTCTCATGGTTACAACTTCACCTACAATGATGATAGCTGGTGAAGTCAGGCCAGCTTTTGCAACATCTTCCACGATGGTTTCAAGTGTGCCTACCACTACTTGTTGTTCTGGTCGGGTGCCCCAACGAATGAGTGCGACTGGTGTATTGTTCGATTTGCCATTTTTTGTTAACTGCTCAACGATTTGAGACAAATGACCTACACCCATAAGAAAAATGAGTGTTCCTGGATCTTCTGCAAGGCGCGCCCAATTGATTTGACTTGCAGCTTTCATTGGGTCTTCGTGCCCGGTAATAACGGTAAAAGTGGATGTTAATGTGCGGTGCGTTACCGGAATGCCTGCATAGGATGGCACAGCAATGGCGGATGTAATACCAGGTACAACTTCGAACGGAATATCATATTCCTGAAGCTTTTCAACTTCTTCGCCGCCACGGCCAAATACATAGGGATCGCCACCTTTTAGACGAGTGACGATTTGCCCTTTGAGCGCTTCATCAACAAGCACTTGATTGATTTCTTCTTGGCGAAGTGTATGATGGTCTGGCGTTTTGCCTACATAAATAAGTTTTGCGTCTTCTCTGACATAGCTAAGAAGACGTGGGTTAGCAAGACGGTCGTAGACAATGACATCTGCTTTTTTGAGGCACTCTAAACCTTTTACGGTAATTAGGCCGATATCGCCAGGACCAGCCCCTACTAAATAAACATATCCTTTGATCATATTGATTTCCTTTATTTAAAACTAGTTTCTAATATTTTTCAAAATGGTGTCTGCGCCTTCAGCAATCAGCTTTTCTGCTAGAGCTCTTCCTGCTTCTTCGTATTGTTCTACAGGACGCTCAATGCTAGCTTTAATGAGCTGACGTCCATCCACCGCACCTACAAAACCATGAATTTTAATGGATTTATCTTCAATTTTTGCATAAGCGCCAATAGGTACCTGGCAGCCACCTTCTAGGGCGCACATAAATGCACGCTCCGCAGTGACACAACGATACGTTTCTTCATGGTTTACTAGCGCAAATTTTTCGTTGAGGTCTTCTCTATCGCTCTTTGATTCGATGACGAGCGCTCCTTGTCCTACTGCAGGCACAAATTCTTCGTCGTCCAAACGAAGTGAAATTTCATCATGGAAGTCAAGACGTTCCAAGCCGGCCACTGCAAGAATAACAGCATCGAAATCTTCCTCAGCAAATTTTCTCAATCGTGTGTTTACATTGCCACGCAAATCGCGAACTTGAAAATCTGGGCGAAGCGCCAAAAGTTGCGAACGGCGTCTCAAGCTACTCGTGCCAACAATTGCTCCTTGTGGTAAATCTAAAATGCCGCCTTTATGCTTAGATAAAAAAGCATCACGGTGATCATATCGAGGCAAGAAACAGCTTAAGGATAATCCCTCAGGTAAAGAAGTCGGCATATCTTTTAAGCTATGAACAGCCATGTCGATTTCACCAGATTGCATCATTGACTCTAACTCGTTTGTAAATAGGCCTTTATCGCCGATTTTTGATAAGGAAACATCAAGTATTTTATCACCTTTTGTTTTCATGCTTACAATTTCAAATTCGCAATCGCTAAATACCTTTTTTAGTTCTTCAATAGCAAACCGTGTTTGCCACATAGCCAAAGCGCTATCTCTGGAACCTACTTTAATAATCTTTTTCGTTGTCATTTTCTAATCCCCATAAATCATTAATTGCATTGATATAGCAGTCGATTCGATCTGCTCGTTGTCCAGCCAATGATTTCATATTAATAATTGGCTTGTGCAACCAACGATTAACAATGCTGTTTGCCAATTGCTCTATAATGCGTCGCTCTCTGTCGCTTGGTTGATCAATACGATTTAATGCGCGTTCAATTTCTGATTCTTTGATACGTTCAATCTGGTCGCGCATTTTTATAATTGTAGGAACCACCCAAAGAGAGTCTAGCCAAAAATAGAAATCATCCAATTCTTCTTTGACAATTTTTTTTGCTTTTATTGTTTCTTGTTGCCTAGCTGCCAAATTTTCATCAGTTTTTCTTTCCATGTCATCAATATCATAAAGCTTCACGTAATCAAGCTCTGCCACATTTGGATGAATATCGCGCGGTACTGCTATATCGATGATAAGCATTGGCTTTACTCTGTCTATTTGCGCATTTTCAAGATCGCTTTTATCTAAGATAGGTACTGGAGAGGCGGTGCTGCTAATAATGAGATCTGCACTTGGTAGATACGTTGCAAGTTCAGAGAATTTGACAGCTTCTCCTCCGATTTCTCTAGCCAACCATTCTGCACGTTCATAAGTGCGGTTTGCAACCATAATGCTATTGGTGCCATTGGATATGAGATATCTTGAGGTCAATTCGCTGGTTTCTCCGGCACCAAGAACAAGGACGGTCTTATCCTCAAGCCCGTTAAAATAATCCTTTGCTAGTTCAACTGCAGCAATACTCACACTTAAAGTATGGCGATCAATTTGGGTTTCTGTACGCACGCGCTTACCAACAGTTAATGCATTCATAAACAAGGTGTTTAAAATGTTGTCAGATATCTCATAGTTTAGTGCATATTCATATGCATCTTGAACTTGTCCCTGTATTTGACTTTCGCCTAATATCATAGAATCCATGCCTGCAGCAACAGTAAATAAATGTTCGCAAGCGTTTTTATTAAACTTTATATATAAATGTGGTGCAAGTTCTCTCGTAGATAAGCCACTGTAACCACTTATTAATTGAATAAGTGATTCCTGCGCTGCAAATGGAGAATCTGCATTACAGTAGAATTCAGTTCGATTGCAGGTGGAAAGAATTGTACAACCAGAAAAATATTCGATTTCGCGAATATTTTGGCTAATTCTTTCAATTTGAGGTCGTGATAACGACACTTTTTCTCGAACTTCTACCGGCGCGCTTTTATGATTTAAACCTATTAGTAAGATTGCCATTCTTTCACCTTCTTTAACAATTCATCGTACGGTATGTCATCTTTTTCTGAAACAAAATTTTTGATTTTATTTAGCTCGAGCTTATGTAAGAACTCAGCCCTTTGATTGGCATCGTTTACTGTTGCAAGTATTTCTGAACGTATATCGAGATAGACCTTTAACGCCAAATCAAAATCTGGCGTTAAAATATTCTCGAAATATTCGCGAAGCGCTTTAGAAAAGCCCGGGCTTTTTCCAAAGGTTGAAATAGAAACTGCATAGTCTTGTTTTAAAATTTTGGCTTGAACAGACATGGAACCATTCGCTGGTTCAGTAATGCTATTGACCAAAATGTGATTTTTCTTACAGTATAGTGCTATTTCTTTATTTAACGCCAAATCGTTCGTTGCAGCAAAAACCAAGAATGGGTTTATTTTATTTAGGGCTTCGACAGAATACATATCTTTTATAAGCGTAATTTTGTTATTATGCGCTAAATTTTCTATCGACTCTTCCACAATAGGTGCAATAACAGTTACATTTGCTCCATCTCGTAGGAGTGTTTTTATTTTTCTGAACGCTACACTACCTCCGCCAACTACGAGGGCCGTTGTATCCGCAACATCTAGCATGACTGAGTAGGTAAATGCCATCTAAATGGACCTCTCGTAGATGTAATCTGCCGTTTCACGCAAAAGTTTTGTAGTATCATTTTGTTCTAGTGTATCCAAAATTTCTTTTGCGGCATTGATGTGTTCAAAAATATATGCCTCACAAGCTTTGATGATATCATCTTGAAGCACAAAGGACATAATATACTCTAAATCTTCACGGCCATTAGGGAACTTTTCTTTAATAAGCTGGATGATATGTTCTTTTTCAGGGAAGTCTTTTTGCAATAATAAAATCGTTGGAAGATTAACAAGTCCGTTTTCTAAATCGTGTCCAATCGGTTTCCCTATGTTTTTGTCACTAGGAATGATATCCAAAAGATCGTCTTTGATTTGGAAGGCCATCCCCAAATGATAACCATAGTTATAGAAATCAGTTACTTGTTTTTCGTTTGCATTCGCAAGAATAGCACCTGTTTGTGAGCACGTTGCAAGTAAAATTGCGGTTTTACGTTCGATACGATAATAATACGATTCAACGGTTTGCGTAGGATCAAACATTGACGCGATTTGGGCGATTTCGCCTTTGGACATTTCAACAGCTGTATTAGAAAGTATACGAAGCAGTTTTTCTGTATGAGATATTTCATAGACCTTGTTTAAGGCCTCAATCAAAATATAGTCACCTATATGAACTGCAACCTCATTGCCATATTCATCATTGATGGTGCGTTGACCCCTGCGAAGAGCAGAGCAATCATTTACGTCATCGTGAATGAGAGAAGACATATGGATAAGCTCCATTATAGCAGCGAATTCTGTGACTTCCTTGTTTTTTACACCAAAATACTGTGCAGTCAAAGAAACAAAAATAGGGCGCAGACGTTTGCCACCTGCACGCAAATTAAATAAAGCTCGCTCGCGGATAAATTCGTCATCAAAATCGACAATTTTTTCCAAACAAGCTTCTACATCCTTTAAAATGGATTTTATTTTTGCTTGTGTCATTAAGTTTTTCATTTACTCACCTATTATCGTTTCCAAATCTGCACGAGATTTCATATCTTTATTGAGCATTTCTTTTACAAATATAATAATATCTGGTTGAATATACCCTTCGTTGTCTGTTAATACACGTTCATTAAAAAACGTTTGGGCTAATTTAACAAAATAATCACTTTCAGCATTGATTGTATCTTCAACAATAGCTTTGATGACATAGTTTTTCTTGTCTTGAATAGCTGTGTTGATTAAGGACATATGCACCAACTGACCATGAATTGTTTTGAGTAGTTTTAACCATTTCTTTTGAAGGCCAATAGCGTCTATTTTGATGAGTTTTTCTGAGAAAGCACCCGATAGCATATCGCCGTATAAAATGCTGTGTTCAAGTTCGTGATTGCCTTCGTTAAAAGAAAAAGTGCTTGAATAAACGTGTGTTAAAACACTAATATATAGTTCCGTCATAGCGGTACTTACAGTAAGGCGTTTGTCTGAATCCTCTATGTCGGCCCAAAAATAATCTTTCATCATAAAAAAGAAAAGAAAATCAGGGGTATTGAATTTGTTTGGCAAATCATCCATCAGATGATTATCCCCTACAACAAAGTCCTTGTTCAACGTTAAAATATGCGTTTGATAGTCTAATTTCAAGCCCACTGTTACTTCCTCCTTTTTTACAAACCTTTTTTATTTTAGCATAACCAGCGTAAAAATAACACAAATCCCTAGTTATTTATTGTATATTTTGCAAAATATACTCTGTATGCGCCAGACACTCTAAGGTTTCAAGCAAATAATACGTTTCCTCTAAGGTTTGTCCGCATACTGTTACACCATGTTTTTCTAAGACGCAAGCATTTCCGTGTGCACCAATTGCTTCGCCAACTTCATCAGCCAACTGCTGGCTCCCTGGGTTTTGAAAGGGTATAATTGGTACTTCGTCAAAAAAGAGGCCTGCCTCCATCAAAGTGTCAATATGTACCATTCTATCAGTTCTATATAGGGCTGTTGCATAAAGTGGATGAGCGTGAATAACACATTGCGCTTTTGTATTTATTTTATAGATTGCAAGATGCATTTTTAATTCAGATGTTGCTGCATGTTTTCCAGCGATGAGTTGACCATTTTGATTGGTAATAATCAAATCTTCTTCTGTCAAATCGCCCTTGTTTATATGTGTAGGGGTGGCAAGAATATAGTCATTAAATCTTAGGCTAACATTTCCGTCATAGGCAATCACATACTTATTTTCGTAGAGACGATGACAGATATCAATAAACATCTCTGTATAAGGGGCTATGTGTGGAAAATCACTCATTGCTTTTTTCATTTAAATTGCTCCTCATTAAATGGTGGCAAGAGTATGCCTTTTTCAGTAATATAGCCTGTAACAAAAGAGGCTGGTGTACAATCAAAGGCTGGATTTTCTATATCTACGCGTGCGTCAACCATAGGTGTTTGATACCACATAGAGCGCACTTCTTCTCCATCACGGAATTCGATGATAATATCATCTTTGCTTTTTGCATTAAAGTCTATTGTGGTAGATGGAAGACAGACATAGAAAGGTACGTGATATTCTTTTGCCAAAACGGCCAAGGTGTGTGTACCTATTTTATTTGCAAAGTCACCGTTTTTTGCAACGCGATCGCAGCCAACGAAAATTGCATCAATATGCTTTGTAGAAAGCAGCCAACCTATCATGTTATCCGTAATGAGTGTTGTTGGAATTCCGGCGTTGACAAGTTCAAACGTTGTAAGACGCGCCCCCTGTAACACAGGACGTGTTTCACACGCATAAACATGGACCTTTTTGCCGCTTTCAACTGCTGCGTAAACAGGTGCTAAGGCGGTACCAAGGGTATTTCCTGTGGCCAATAAACCTGCGTTGCAATAGGTTACAATCGTATTGTTCTCTGATAAGAGCTGATTGCCATAGAAGGCGATGCCTTCACTAATTGCAATATCTGCCTTATGAAATTCTAGGGCATTGTTTATAAGTTGATTTGCGATTGCCTCGTTTGTAGCGGACAAATCTAAATTCTGCATTATTGTATCAAGTGCAATTTCGAGATTAACGGCTGTTGGACGGGCACTGATGAGATATTCTTTTGTATCGCTAATATGATTTAAATATAAGCTATGTGCAAGAGCTGTATTGTTTTTTTCAACCATGGCAAGCCCATAGGCAGCGGTTATCCCTATAAGTGGAGCACCTCTTACCTCTAATTTATTAATAGCTAGCCATACGTCTTCATCCGTTTGAAGTGTTTTATAAACCAATTCGTTTGGTAGTTTTGTTTGGTCGATTATAACAATCGTGTTATCTTCTTCAAGATACTTTATAGTTGCGAGTTTCGTCATGATTTTACGCTCCGATTGCCTTTACAAAATCTTTAATCAGTTTTTTGAAATGCGGTTGAGCATTACGTCCAGCTTCAAGAACCTCATCACAAGTTAACTGTTGTTCCAAAACACCAGCTGCCATGTTACTAATGAGAGATACCGCGACAACACGCATTTTTCTGTGGCGTGCAACAATAACTTCTGGAACAACAGACATGCCTACAGCGTCAGCGCCTAAAATGCGAAAAGCTCTTATTTCTGCTGGTGTTTCATAATTGGGGCCAGTTAATCCAACATAAACACCTTTTTTCATGTTGATGTTCTGTTCTTTTGCAATGTCCATCATCACAGTCATATATTCAGGATCATAGGCATAGGTCATGTCTGGGAAACGATCATAGCCGTCCGGATTTGGTCCTATTAGCGGGTTTTGTCCTGTTAAATTGATATGATCTTTAATAAGCATAAAATCACCCGCTTGGTATTCTAGGTTGATACCACCCGTTGCGCAGGTTACGATAAGTGTTGTTATACCAAGTTCATCTAGAGTGGTCACGGTACGTGTGACATCCTTGACGGAATGTCCTTCATAAAAATGCAGGCGACCTTGAACAGCGATTACCGGCACATCTTCAATGGTTCCAATTAAAAACTTACCAACGTGCCCCGGCGCACTCGCTTGCGGCATGCCCTTTATATCGCTGAAAGCAATCTCTTCTTCTATTTTCATGATATCATAAATGGCCTCGTTTAGACCTGAACCAAGAATAATTCCGATATTTGCGTAGTTTTTCCATTTGTTGATCATAAACTAATCTCCTCGTTATTGTATATTTCATAGAATAGCAAGAAAGCGCACGAGTTGTGCGCCTTCCTGCTATACTTTGAGATATTTTCTTACTGCAAATAAGCTGCCAAGCGAGCCCATGAGTACACCAACTACTAAATTAAAGATTATAATCAGAGGTAGCATGTATGCTGTATTGAACATAGATAAGAATGGCATATTATCTAGAATAAAAGAATACACGTATTCATATCCGCCATATACACAAGAGCCTGCAATGATGGCGCCAAATGCGCCAAGAACAACGCCTTCTAAAATGAAGGGTCTTTTGATAAAGCTGTTTTTTGCACCAACCATACGCATGATTTGAATTTCATCTTTACGGTTATTTACCGTAAGCTGAATAGTAGTGCTTATTAAAAATAACGTGGCGAGTATCATAATACCAATGATTACACAGCCGATTACAGCAGCGGTTTTGTTAAAGCTTACAACGCTATCTACTATATCACGTCCGTAATTAACACTGTCGACGATACTTTGTTGTTCGACCATTTTGGCGATTGACTCTATATTTTCAGGACTATCTACTGTTATCTGGAAAGAATCCGGCAGTGGGTTATCTTCACTGAGTGTATCTTCAATATCCAATTCTGAATTTGACATCTGCTTGTCTAAAGCTTTTAAGGCATCTTTTTTGCTTACATATTCTACATTTTCTATATGCTCTGTTTTTTCTAGCTTTGCAAGCAGTGCGGTATTGGTTTCTGGGTCAGAAGGCTGTTTTAAAAAAGCAACCACGCGAAGTTGACTCTCGATACTTTTGGACACATTGTAGCTATTTACAGCAATTAATGATGCAATACTAAACACAGACAATGTGATGGCAATGGTCACTATTGTAAGAAATGATAAAAACTTATGCCTTGTAATTTGGCGAAGACAATCTCGAATGGCGTATTTAGTTTGTCTTAGAAGCATTTAACCAATAACCTCCATTCATACTATCTCTGATAATATGCCCGTTTGAAAGTGTAATTACCCGATGGGGATGCTCTTCAACAAGAGAATCGTCATGCGTTGCCATAATTACAGTGGTGCCTATAGAGTTGATTGCTTCGAAAAGCTCTATTATTTCTTCGCTGTGTTTAGGATCCAAATTACCAGTTGGTTCGTCTGCAATGACGATTTGCGGTTTATTGACAATAGCTCGAGCTATCGCAACACGTTGCTGCTCGCCGCCTGAAAGTTCGCTAGGGTAATGATTTTTACGTTCTGTGAGCCCTACAAAATCCAAAGCCTCAAGGGCGCGTTTTTTTACCTCGCGATGCGAAAGGCCAATGCATTCACAGGGAAAAGCGACGTTTTCATAGGCACTTCGATCTGCTAAAAGTCTAAAATTTTGAAACACGAAACCAATTTTTCGCCTATAAAATGGCAATCTGCGCTTTTTAATCTTCGCTAAATCTACGTTATCAACAACAATGCTACCAGATGTGGCTTTCAGCTCTCTGATAAGTAGTTTTGCAAATGTAGATTTTCCCGCGCCGCTTTCTCCGACAATATAGACAAATTCACCAGCATTAATTGTTAAATTAATATGATTTAGCCCCATTGTACCAGTTTTAAACTTGTGGCTCGCATTGGTAAAATAAATCATTTAATCACCTGCTTTACATTCTTTTATTTAAGAATGCTTTTTAATCTTTCCATTGCTTCTCTAGTACGTTCTGGCGTGTTGAACGCGGTAAGTCTAAAGAAACCGGCACCATTGTTACCGAAACCCTCACCTGGAGTACCCACTACTTGTGCTTTTTCTAAAAGAAAATCAAAGAATTCCCATGAAGACATATTGTTAGGGCACTTGAGCCAGACGTAAGGAGAGTAATGACCGCCTGTATAGTAAATACCAAGTTCGTCGAGAGTATCTGCAATGATTTTGGCATTTTCTTGGTAGCCAAGAATGTTATCCATTGTTTCAGCGTAGCCTTGTTCGGTAAATACAGCTTCTGCTGCTTTTTGGACAATATATGGGGTACCATTGAATTTGGTTGATTGGCGACGTAACCACATTTCTTTTAAGGATTGGCCATCGCGGATTAATTCTTTTGGAGCTACAACATAGCTGCAACGTGTACCGGTGAAGCCAGCTGTTTTGCTCAAGGATGCAATTTCAATGGCACAGGTTTTGGCACCCGGAATAGACATAATGGTACGTGGCAAATCAGTATCATGTGCGAAAATTTCATAAGCGCTATCGAAGAGGATGACGGCATTTTGTTCATTTGCATAGTCAACCCATACCTTTAGTTGATCTGCATTATAGCAAGCACCTGTTGGGTTGTTTGGTGAGCAGAGATAGATAACATCTACAGCATCTTCTGTCATAAGATTTTCAGGCATTGGTAAGAAATTGTTGCTTTCGTTTGCATTTAAAAAGCTTACTTGACGTCCATCCATAATATTGGTATCCAAATATACAGGATAAACAGGATCTGGAATGACAACATTTGCATCGCTGCTGAAAATATCAAGAATATTAGCGATATCGCTCTTCGCACCATCGCCGACGAATATTTCATCAGCAGAAACTTCAGCGCCAAGCTTCGCATAGTAATTTGCCAAAGCTTCTCTCAAGAAAGCATAACCTTGTTCAGGACCATAGCCTTTAAAGCCTTCAGCGGTTGCGTTTTCATCTACTGCCTTATGAAGCGCTTCAATAACAGCTGGTGTCAACGGTTTTGTTACATCGCCAATGCCAAGCTTAATGATATCTGCTTCTGGATGTGCTTCAGAGTAAGCATTCACTTTTGATGCTACTGTAGAAAAAAGATAGTTGTTTTCAAGGTTTGCGTAGTTTGTGTTGATCATTGCAGGTAAATCCTTTCTTTACATAAAATATCATTCAGGGAAAACCATCTGAATACGTTTATTATACAGAGCAATGGTTACTTTTTCAAATGCTCCTGCATATTCCCCATCAAGTGTCCAACGCAATGGTTTATCTGAACTTATTTCAAAGCGCTTTCCTTTTATACTACGAATGCAATCATTATCGTATTGATGTAGCTTGATTGATTGAATAATTGTCTGCAAATCTAATGGGCTCATTGGGCTTCGAATTAAGGTGATTTCAAACAAGCCGTCTGTTAGAATGGAGCGATCGTCATCGTCGAACTGTAAAAAGCCGCCGATAGATTTTGAATTTGAAACTGCGACAAGGATATAATTTCCTTCGATCACAGTTTCGTCATCAATTACAATTTTTAACGCAAATGTGTCAGTGATATCCGTGAGTTTCTTTGATGCCTCAAGAAAATATGCAAACTTACCCATTAAATTTTTTAAATGTTGAGGAGTTCCGTATGATACTTCTGTAAAAGCACCAGCAGCCGCAACATAACTAAAAATTTCCCCATTAAAGGTGCCGAAGTCGTACGCGTGTGTTGGAGAATCTAAAATAATATCAGCAGCGCGTTGGATTTCACTAGGAATACCCAAAGAACGCGCAAAATCATTAACAGTACCAGCAGGAATACACGCTATTGGAGCAAAAATGCCCTCTGTTGATGAAATACCACGAAGAATTTCGTTGAGAGTACCATCTCCACCACAGGAAATAATCATGTCATAGCCTTGGCCGTGATTTTCGATATATTCTTTTGCATCATTGGCTTTTTGGGTGATATACACAGTGGTTATATATCCGGAAGCATTAAATTTTCCGAGTATTTCTATTAGATTTTCCTTGATGGTCATTTTCCCAGCATTAGGGTTGACAATAAACAGTGCTTTTTTCATATCAGCATCCTCCAGCGTTTTCTAAATGAGCACGGTTTAACAATGGAAGGTATTGATTAAAAGACATTGGTCGTCCGCTTTCAAAGAAACGAATTCTTTCGGAGAGTGGTTTTTCTTTGTATTTGTTTTCTTGAACGAATGTTTTTAGATGGTTAATAGTACCCTTGTTACCATCAATAACAGGAATGCTATTACCAGTTAATTCTAGCACAATTTTAGATATCATTGTTTTGAAAAAGGTAAAATGTGTACATCCCAAAACGATGGAACACGCTTGTTTTAAGTCGTATTGAGAAAGTTGGTTTTTTATATATGTTTCAACTTCTTCGCCAGAAAATATGTCATTTTCTGCGAAGATAACCAATTTTTGCAATGAAACTTCATCTACGCAATCGTTGATACCTAGTCGTTCTATAAGGTTTTCAAGCTTATCTAGTTTAAGAGTCAATTCTGTTGCAGTCACAACAATGCGATTACCAGCAAGTGCATTTCTGTTCAGAGTTGCTACTTTAACAGCTGGCTCCATTCCTAAAATAGGAAAATCATATTGACTACGCAAATAATTTGCGGCGGCGCTTGTTGCAGTATTGCATGCCAATACAATGACGTCAGCGCCTTCCTGTCTCAAAAATGACACAGCTTCATCCACATAACGCACGATGTCTTCTTTCTTTTTTGTGCCATACGGAAGATGATCTGAATCTGCATAAAATAAGAAGTCGGTGTGTGTTAATTGTGATGCAGCCATCTCCAAAACGCTTACACCACCGATACCAGAATCAAAAAAACCTACAGTCAACGGAAACACCTCCGTTAGTCAATTAACCAATCGGAAATATCTAATTCTTCTGCGTCTGCCCAGAGGCCGTCTAAATTATATGTGGCTCTTGCAGATTCTTGGAAGAGGTGAACAATCATGTCGCCGGTATCTACCAGTACCCATTCCCCTTCCTCTCTTCCCTCAACACGGCAATATGGATTGCCAGTTTCTTTAAATGCGATTTCATCAACTTTTTCGTAAATCATTTCCGCATGCGGTTTATTGCGCACAGTTGCAATAACAAAATAATCGGCAATGTAGGTGATTTTTTTAACATCAAGCACTTTAATATCCGTGCACTTGTTTTCGTCTAAGGCGCGGACAATTTTTTCAATTAGCTGTTGATCCATTTTGATTACTCCTTAATTAACAATCGATTTCTGAGGCGAATCATATCACCATGCATGATCTTTTCGCCAGAAATTAAATAGGTAATAGTATCGTTTACAATTGAGACGATGCAGTCGTCGATATTATTCTTTGCTTGTTCAAACATACCTTCAATGCCAGGTGTTTTTCTCCCTGGTTCAATATAGTCTGCAACAAAGATAATTTTTGCAAGCATTCCCATATCGGGGTGGCCGGTTGTGTGATATTTAATTGCCTGCAAAATTCGTACGTCTGTTACGTAGCCTTTCTGTTCAAGCACATATGCCGCAACAGGTCCGTGAAGCACTTGTGGCATAAGAAGATCTTCACGACTTGTGATGAGTTGCCCTTCTATGGCAAGCTTAACCAACTCCGATTTTGGCAGTTCTTTACAGTAATCATGCAACAGACCTGCTTGGTAAGCAGCATGCGGGTTGATTTGATAGGCCTGTGCCAGTTTAGATGCTGTTTCTGCAACTCTTATTGAATGCCCATATCTCTTTGTAGACATTGCGTTTTTTATTAGTTGATCAAAATCCATAATAGCCCTCATAATTTCATCGGTACAAGTTATTTTTTTCGATGTAGGATATAACGTCGCCTGTCAAAAACATGCTTAAATTAGATTTGTTGTGTATGGCCTCACGAACCATGGTTGAAGAAACAGGCAACGTATCTAACGGAAGATGAATGAATGCAAAGGGGCTTTTTTTTAAAACACTTTGCACTTCATCAGATAATTTTAGACAATACTCGTGCCTGTCAATGACGACTATATTTACGCTCGTTAAAAGGTCTTGCCAGTGATACCAAGATTCAATTTTATTAAATGCGTCTGCACCCATCATGTAATAAAAAACATCATTTGGCAAGAGCTTGTTAAAATAGCGAATGGTCTGCAATGTATATGACGGCTTTGGCAAAGAACGCTCAGCATCGTTCACCTCTAAATGAGAGTAAGGTTGAATTGCAAGCGCCGTCATGTTAAATCTGTGGTCATATGAAAGCATTCCTTCAAGTTCTTTGTGAGGAGGCACATAAGCAGGAATAAGCAATACTTTATCTAAGGATAAGGCGTTGTAAACCTGGTTTACGGTATCGATGTGACCCAAATGAATTGGATTGAAGGTGCCACCAAACAAACCTATGTTCATACCATTCTCCGTTTCTTATAGCAAACCAAAATTGTCTCTGTGGATGATTTCATCTTCTGTGTAATCTAAAAACTTCTTTGCAATTTCAGCGCTTTTTTGCCCCTTAATGCGCTCAATAAAATTTGAAGAATAATTTGTAATGCCTTTGGCAAAAACTTTGCCCTCCAAATCACACACTGCAACGATTGAACCACGTTCGAAATCGCCAACGACACTTACAATACCACTAGGCAAAAGAGAGGTTCCGTTGCGTTTTAACGCATACTTTGCACCATCATCAACACTAAGATATCCTTCTTGGTCTGAACCATATAGAATCCAAGATTTTCGCGCATGAATAGGATGGTGTGTGGCTTTAAAATAGGTCCCTACCTGCTTATCTTCCGCGATATCATATAATGCAGATAAATCCTTCCCCGACGTAATGACAAGCGGAATGCCTGCATTCGTGGATATTTTGGCTGCTTCTATCTTTGTATGCATACCACCAGTTCCGACATTTGTTAACGCAGTACCAGCCATTTGTTCAATTTCAGGCGTGATTTCTTCTACATACTGAATTTTTTCAGCATTGCTTGAAATCATCGGATTATCGGTATAAAGGCCATCAATATCCGTGAGTAATATTACAAGTTCTGCATCGCTTAACACTGCAATAAGTGCAGCCAAAGTATCGTTGTCTCCAAATTTGATTTCTTCGTTTGCAACGCTATCGTTTTCATTGATAACAGGGATAACACCAAGCTTCAATAATTCTAGAATTGTATTGCGTGCATTTAAAAAACGTTTGCGATTTTTTATATCCTCGCGAGTAAGAAGGAGCTGCGCTGAAATTTGACCATATTCAAGAAAAGCTTTCTCGTAAATATGTAAAAGCATACCTTGTCCAATCGCAGCCATTGCTTGTTTTTCACTAATAGTGAGGTGTTTGTCTTGCAAATTTAAACGGCATTTTCCTACGCCAATAGCACCAGATGTAACTAGAATAATTTCGTTACCGCTATTTTTCAAATCTGTCAAAACTGCACACAATTTTTCAATGACACGTAAGTTGATTTGTCCGTTTTCATGTGTGAGGGAACTTGTTCCTACTTTTACAACGATTCTTTTGTTTGTTTTCATAGCCTAAAACCAACCGTATTACTTATCTTCAGGGTTTTCTCTAAACAATACAACCATTCTGCCAATAACCTGCACAAGTTCGGCTTCGAGTTCGTTTTTTAAGGTTTCACGAATCGTTTCATCAATTTCTGTACTGTTATTGAGAAACTTAACTTTTACAAGTTCATCTTTTGTTAATACTTCGTCAATAGATTGAAGAGTACCATCGGTTAATCCGTATTTTCCAACTAAAACCTTTGGCTTAATGTTTTGAGCTTCCGATTTCAATCTTTTAATATCTGCTTTTGATAATTCCATATAGTTCACCTTTTTTCTTATTTTTCATATATATTAGATTCTTGAAAAAAGCTCTGAAAGAGAGCTTCTTCCAGAGCTTTTAAATTCCCAAATATGAAGCTGCGTTAACGACAGCCCCGTTAATACGTACTTCAAAATGTAAATGAGGACCTGTACTGGAACCTGTTGATCCAATATCGCCGAGTTGTTGACCGGCAGCGACTGTGTCACCTGCGGAAACATACAAGGCTGACATATGACCATACAATGTGCTCATGCCATTGCCGTGGTCGACAACAACGTAATTACCATAACTCCAATCGTAATCCGCAATAAGTACGGTGCCACCTTTAAAAGAAATAACCGGTGTTCCATAATTTGCCGCAATATCCGTTCCTAAATGAAAATCATAGCTTCCGTCAAGAGGATAGTCACGGCCACCATATGAGCTGGTAACAACGTGACTGTCCGGCGCTGGCCAAATACCTTCACCAGCGACAACAACCTCGTATTTATCTGTTTCGTATGGTTTGAGATTTTCGTAGGTAATCGCATCTTTTTGCATAGAAACAATTTTGGCTGCAATTTCATCGGATTTTGCTTGCATTGCAGCAATGTTTTCTTTTAAGGCTGCTTCATCTTTTTGAAGCGCTGAATATGTGCTTTGTTGTTGTGTTTGTTGATCTGCAAGCAAAGCACGTACATCTTCCTGATCCGCTTTTAAGGCATTCAAAGCATTGAGTTGCTGTTCAAGGGTAGCCTTTTGAGCATCTAATTCCGTTTTAATTCCACTTACTTCATCCACAATTTCCTTGTCTTTTTTTGTAATATAAGCAAGGTATTCCACTCGGGTTAGCAAATCAGAAACACTCTCTGATTGGAAAATAACATCTAGATAATTAATGTTGCCCTCTTTATAAATCGTTACGAGACGATCGTCCAGCGCCTTTTTACTTTCGGTTAATTTTTTCTCTGTTTCTGCGATTTTCTTGTTGGTATCGGAAATCGTTTTTTCCTGATCTGCAATTTGAGCGTTGTAGGAAGAAATTTTTTCTTCTGTAGCATTGATGGAATCGTTAATTTCTTTCATCTTAGCGACAGTCTCGTTTTTCAATGTTGTTTTGCTATCAAGCTCAGCCTTTTTTTGTTCAATAGAGCTGTTAACCGATGCTTGCTCATTTTGCAAATCGTTGACGGTTTCCGCTGATAATGACAATGAACAAATTGAGGATAAACCAAAAGATAGAACCAGCGTGCTAGCAAGTGTTCTCTTTAAAATCATTCTTCCTCTCCGTTTCAAACCTTATAATCCAAGCGCCTCTCGGGCCAGCCTGTCGGCCATATCATTAAATTTATCTCCTGAATGGCCTTTTACTTTAATAAATCTTATATCTATAAATTTTAATGCGTTTTGACAAAATGCGTGATAGGACTGTGTCGCCTCTAAATTTCTCTTCCATTCACCCAAAGCCCATTTTTCAATACCGAAATAATCATAGTATATATCAATATGAGGCCAGTTTTCCTTTAGGGCATACGAAATAGCAAATTCACTTGCTTTTATTTCTCCGGCAACATTTCGTAACGCTACCAATGATGGGCTTTCAAATTTATCGGAAAAGCACTTAATTGTTTCTTCATCTTTCATGATGATCGCACCGTAAGAAAAACGGCGTGTAGTCGCATCATAACTTCCATCAATGTATGCGCATGGATAGCGTTGAATGATATTGTCCTTTTCAGTAGAAAAAGTTTCGGTAGCTAAATAGGCTTCGGCTTCTTCTTTTGTCTTAAAACTTTTATATTCAGCGCCTTTATATCCCTTTACCTGCTTTTCACAGCTGCTCCAATCATTAAATAATCCGCATTGTCGTCCGCTTCTAACAGCATAATATTTTTTCATAATTCTTTTAAATATAAAAGGCTTATCACAAGGAAGCAATAAGCCTTTTAGTGGTCCTTATTCTGCAGCAATTGCACTAGCTGGGCAAACACCTGCGCAGCTACCGCAGGAAATGCACATACCAGCATCGATTGCACGAGTACCATCGCCGCTATCAGAGATAGCGCCAACTGGACATTCACCTTCGCATGCGCCGCATGCAAGGCAAGCAGAAGCGTCTACTACATATGCCATATTTATACACCTCACTCTATTTATTTACTGCTTATTATATCAAAGCTTTGAAAAAAAGTAAAATCAATGTAAGCGTCTTATTGTTAAAAATATTATTATATTCAGTAACAAATAGGATGATTGAAGAAAATGTATTCACAGAAACCTTTCTGCAAGGGGATTGCAGCATAATATTATTCTTTTGAAAAGAATTTCCTGGCATTTTTGGCATCGTTGGAAATTGTAAGCTTCAGCTCGTCTAAGTTTTTGAACTTTGATATGTGCCGTAAAAAATGGCTAATTTCTATACACAAGTCTTCTCCATAAATATCTTGATTAAAATCTAATAAATGGATTTCAATTGTAATCTTTGAGGAGTCATCGACGGTTGGTCTCGTGCCAATATTCAAAACGCCGTTATAGCTTATATCTGGATGTCGTGTTAACCAAGCTTTCGCGGCATATACGCCAAATGCTGGGAGCAACAGCGTTGTATCGTAATCGATATTGGCTGTAGGAAAATTCATTTTTCGTCCATTCTGAGCCCCATGAATGACTTCCCCGCACAAACGATATTTGTAGCCAAGTAATTCGTTGGCTAATAGTAAATTGCCTGCTTTGATTTGTTTTCTAATAAGCGAACTGCTAACAATGTTGTTTTCGTATTCAAAGGGCGGCTCTATATGGACAGCAATACCTCGAGGTGCCATTTTTTCCTTTAGCAAAACGGGAGTTCCGCTTGCCTTAAAACCAAAGGAATAGTTAAACCCAACCACAACACCGCATACACTCAATGTTTCAAGTAGGATTTTTTCTATAAAATCATTGGCTGTTATTTTAGAAAATGTTTCGTCGCAAGCAAGGGTAATGACTTCATCAGCCCCTAATGTTTCCAGTACAGTATATTTTTCATTTTGTGGCAGAAGATATTTAAAATCCGGGTTTTGAATGGATTGCCATTGAGGATGAAAGGTTAGTACTGTAAGCTTTGCATTTAATTCATTTGCCAAAACTCTTGCGTTGGCAATAAGCTGCCTATGTCCCTTATGCAATCCGTCAAAATTACCTAGAACAACGACTCTTCTATCAGGAATAATTTTATCTATGCTAGTATATACAATCAATTGCTATACCTCTCAAATATGAAATACTTTTTTGGGTACAAAATAGCCATTATCAATGCGTCCTACAGAAACCAGTTCGCCTTGATATGTTGCTTGGGCAAAATCATCGTGGATTACTAAATCAGTATTTTCATAGTTGCTTAGTTTAATGGCTTTGCCATTAAAGAGATCTTTTATATCTGCATCACTCTCAATGACAATCTTAGGAAAAGCCAAAGCATCACTAGATGGCGTTAGAAGGTCGTAAGGACTTTCTGAGTTTCTTAGTTCGTCAATACTGATGCAATCCTCAAGCGCAAACTTGCCTTCTTTTGTGCGTGTGAGATCAGACATACATCCACAGCTGCCACATTTTCTGGCAATATCTTGGCACAACGTACGAATGTAGGTCCCTTTTGAGCAGCACACATCGATGGTTGCCTCATTGCTTGCATATGAAATACATTTCAGGCTAAAAATCTCGATATCACGCGCAGGTATCTCACCAATATCAATACCTTCACGAGCATACTTATATAACGGTTTACCGTTTTTCTTAATAGCAGAATACATTGGAGGCGTTTGTTTTTGCGGCCCTAGGAATGTCCCTAATATGGATTCAAACTCTTCTTTTTCTAGTTTTGGCAAATCACAATTAGAAACGACTTCACCAGAAATATCCTGGGTATCTGTTTCTTGTCCGAAACGAATCACTGCGCGATAGCTTTTGTTGTCGTATACAAGATATTCGTTTAATCTCGTAGCATGATTGACGGATAACACCATAACGCCTGTGGCATCTGGGTCGAGTGTCCCATTGTGGCCAACTTTTTTTGTATGAAATGTTCTGCGTGTAATATTAACAAGATCGTGAGAAGTCATATCTTTTGGTTTATTAATAAGTAAAATACCGCTATTTGACATCGATATATTCCTCCCAATTGCAGTTGATTTCATTTAATACTTTTTCTGTTGCAGATTGTAAATTGTCTGTTATGGTCGCGCCTGATGCACGAACGTGGCCACCGCCACCGAAGCCGGCGCAAAACTTGTTTGCATCAAAATAATCTTTTGTACGCAAGCTGATTTTGCATTGGCCTTTCTTTAGTTCGGTAAATAGAATTGCTAATTCCACACCAGCAATTTGCTTAATGAGCGAAACAACACCATCTAAATCTGCAGAGGTTGCCTTCATATCTTGGAGCAGTTCATATGAGAAAACAGCATATGCAACCTTATCCTCACGCATAAAACGAATGTTTGAGTAAAGGTAACCGTAGATATTCATTTGTTTGCGGCTTGTGTTTTCGAAAACGTTTGCTTGAACCAAGCTTTTATCAGCTTCTGAAGCCAGTAAAAATGCAGCAAGTTCAAAGGTTTCTTGCGTTGCATTCGGATACATAAAAGAGCCTGTGTCAGTACTTATACCTGTGTACAAACTGGTTGCGGTCTCTTTTGTTATAGCCATTTGTGCATGTTGTGCCATACGCGTAAGCACTTCGCACGTTGAGGATGCTTCACCGTCAACAATATTAATGACACCAAAGTTTGTATTACTAATGTGATGATCAATATTGATCCACTCTTTTTGTTTAAAGGCTTCTGGCAGTTCGCCAATTCGCTCAAAAGAAGCGCAGTCTACTGCGATGCAGACATCAGGCACTGCTGAAAAGCTATCTGCTTTCGTTATATTCTCGAAGCGATACAAAAAACTTAAATTTTCAGGTAAAATTTCTTGATTATACATATCAACACAAAGCCCTGCGGAGATTAGAATCTCTGCAAGGCCAGTTTGCGCACCCAAACAATCGCCATCACCTCTCATATGAGAGAAGATGGCTATTCTTGAATAATTATTAGCTTTAATAAAATCCAAAATTCTTTGCACAGTTTAATCCTCGAGTTCGCCAAGAATCTTTTCTATCTTTGCTCCGTATTCTAAGGAGTCATCAAGATAAAAACGAAGTTCCGGTACTTTTCTTATCTTTAAACGTTGGCTTAGAGCTGAACGGATAAAACCGTTTGTTTTTTCCAATGCTTCAAGGAGTTTTTCACGGTCGCTTGTAGAACCTAATTTGCTGACGTAAACTCTAGCAAATGACAAATCATTGGAAACCTCTACATCGGTTACGCTTACCATGGAGTCGATATGTGGATTTCTGATTTCACTAGCGAAAATCTCTGTTAAGTCTCGTTTGATTTCACCAGCTAAACGATAATTTCTCTTAGACATCATGCACCTCTTAAAGATTTCTCTTAATTTCTTCAAGGATATAAGCTTCAAAAATGTCGCCTTCCTTGAAGTCGTTAAATCTTTCTAAGCTGATACCGCATTCATAACCACTGGCAACTTCTTTGACGTCATCTTTGAAGCGCTTTAGTGCAGCAATTTCGCCATCGTGAATAACAATACCATCACGAATCACACGAATTTTACTATGACGGGTAATTTTACCGTCTGTTACATAAGAGCCAGCAATATTCCCTACTTTAGGAACTTTAATAATACTACGGATTTCTGCTTGACCTTGTTCAACCTCTTTAATTTCCGGAGCAAGCAAACCGCTCATTGCTGCTTTTACGTCGTCAATGGCTTCATAGATGATGCTATATGTTTTAACATCGACCTGTTCTTTTTCCGCTGCTTTCTTAGCATTGGCATCTGGACGTACATTGAAACCAATAATAATTGCATTGGACGCAGAAGCCAAGGTGATGTCGGTTTCACGGATACCGCCAACGGCTGTGCGGATGATATTTACGCGCACTTCATCGGTGCTGAGTTTTTCAAGAGATTGTTTGATGGCTTCGATAGAACCTTGGGTATCAGCCTTTAGTACAATGTTAAGTTCTTGAACGTTACCTTCTTGGATTTGACTAAACAAGTCTTCCAAAGAAACCTTGCCGCCACGAGAAATTTCTGCGAAATGTTTTTCTTGTGAACGTTGTTCCGCAACTTGTTTTGCAAGACGTTCGTCCTTAACAACAACAAAGTCGTCCCCAGCTACAGGGACCTCGTTGAGACCTAGGATTTCAACAGGAACAGATGGTGCTGCAGAATTGATTGGCTTGCCATGATAGTCAAACATTGCACGAATGCGACCTTGTGTAGCACCAACAATTAAGAAATCGCCGTTGCGAAGGGTGCCGTTTTGTACCAGTAAGGTCGCTGTTGCACCGCGACTCTTATCGAGCTTAGATTCCACAACTTTACCACGTGCGCTTCTCTTTGGATTTGCTTTTAAATCTTCCATTTCTGCCACAAGAAGAATCATTTCAAGCAAATCGTTAATACCGATGTTTTTCTTGGCGGAAACAGGAACCATAATTGTTTCGCCGCCCCACTCTTCGGAAATAAGGCCGTATTGGCTTAATTCGGTTTTTACATTATCAGGATTTGCATCTGGTTTATCGATTTTATTGATTGCTACAATAATCGGCACATTCGCCGCTTTTGCGTGGTCAATTGCTTCGATGGTTTGTGGCATAACACCGTCATCAGCCGCAACAACCAAAATTGCAATGTCGGTTACCTGAGCACCACGTGCACGCATGGCGGTAAACGCTTCGTGACCAGGCGTATCCAAGAAAGTAATCTTCTCGCCATTAATACGAACCTGATATGCACCAATGTGTTGGGTAATGCCGCCGGCTTCAGATGAAGTAACGTTAGAGTTTCTGATTTGGTCAAGCAAAGATGTTTTACCGTGGTCAACGTGACCCATAATGGTAACAACTGGAGGGCGCTTAACCATATCTTCTGGGCGATCTTCTTCTTCGTGTTCGCTCAAAAGATTTTCTTCACTTGTGGCTTTTTGTTCGATGGTTGCACCATATTCTTCAACAACAATTGTTGCGGTTTCAAAATCAAGCTCTTGGTTCATGGTAGCCATCATACCTAAGCTCATAAGTTTCATGATAACTTCAGAAGCTTTTTTCCCGAGCTGTTTTGCCAAATCTTGTACGGTAATAGCATGCTCCATAACAACGTGATGTTGTACTTCAGCAAATTCATGTACTTCTTTTGGCGCTGCTTGATTCTTTTTGTTCTTTCTGTTTTTATTTCCTTTATTATTGAAGCCCTTTTTGTCACGTGATTTCTTGAAAGAATTGCCGTATTCTTCATTATTATTTTGATAGGAAGACTTGGATTTTTTTTTCTGATTTTTATTTTGATCAGTTTTGGTAGTTGCTTGCCCTTTGTTTTCAGGGCGTTTGCTTTGTTGCTTTTGTGAATTTTGAGGCTGCACTTTTTTATCGCCATCATTTTTTTGTTGTGCCTTATGTGCTGTTGCTGGCTTGTTATTTGAGGCGTTATTTTTTTGTTCAGGAGCAGCCTTTTTTTGTGGTTGTTCCATAGGCGTATTTTCCTTAAAGTTTTTTCTTATCTTTTCTGCATCGGATTCATCAATTGAACTCATATGATTGGATACATTGATGCCGAGCTTGTTAGATTCTTTTACAACTGTTTTGGAGTCTTGGTGTAATTCCTTTGCTAATTCGTAGATTCTGATTTTTCCCATAGAGTACCTCCATAACACGAGAGTATTGCTTGGGCAAGTTTTTCATCTGTTAGTGCAATAATCGTTTTATAAGAAGAGCCAATAGCTCTCCCTAGTTCCTCTTGGCTGCCCATAATGATATACGGAACATTGAATTGCTTTGCACGTTCTTCCCATCTTTTTATAGATTTAGGTTGTGCATTTTGGGCAATAACCAAAAGATGAACACTGTTTTTCTTCAAATGAGCCAAAGCGGCTTGTTCTCCTGCTTTAGCAGTTTTAGACTTTGCCGCAAAACCTAAGTAGGTATAGATTTTATTGGTTACGTTAGTCATTTTTACAATGCTCCATTGCCTGCAAATATATCTCGTTTTCTATTTCTGATTTAAGTGATGCTTCTAGTCTTTTTGTTTTTTGTGCTTTTTGAATACATTCAACATTTGCGCAAATATACGCGCCTCTCCCCGGTTTTTTTCCGGTTAGATCCAGTTCTATAGTACCGTTCGGCATTCTAACAATACGAAGTAGATCTTTTTTGTCGCGTTTCTCTCTGCAAATGGCGCATGAACGAAGTACAGGTTTCTTAGGCATTGCTACCACCGCGGCAGTCTTCTTCATTGCAGAAAATATAATTATATTCAATGCCCTGCTCGTCAGCTTGGGTCTGATTTTTAATATCGATTTTCCAGTTGGTCAATTTTGCTGCTAAACGTGCATTTTGCCCTTCCTTACCGATAGCTAGGGAAAGCTGATCATCAGGAACAACAACCACTGCCTTTTTATTTTCTTCGTCAACCAAGACATCAATAACAACAGAAGGACTAAGTGCTTCTGCAATATAAATGTCTGGCGCTTCGTCCCAGTTGATAATATCAATTTTTTCGCCGCATAATTCATCAACGATGGCCTTTACACGTGAGCCATTTGGGCCGACGCATGCCCCAACTGCATCTATTTCATCATTGATGGATTGTACTGCAATTTTAGAACGCATACCGGCTTCACGTGCGACAGATTTTACCACAACATATCCATCTTTGATTTCCGGTACTTCCAATTCGAACAAACGCGCTAAAAGTTTTGGGTTGGTTCTAGAAATAACGATTTGTGGTCCCTTTTGAGATTTCTTTACTTCCACAATACATGCCTTGATACGTTTATTGACATAATACTCTTCACCTGGAATTTGCTCACTTGGTGTAAGAATAGCTTCTGCTTTATTTAGTTTCATATAGCAAGCGCCTGCGTCAATTCTTTCAATTGCTCCACTGATGATTTCTGATTCTTTACTGGTAAATTCATTGTAAATGATACCACGTTCAGCTTCTCTAATACGTTGTACAACAACTTGCTTAGCGGTTTGAGCGGCAATGCGGCCGAAATTTTTAGGATACTCGGGCACTTCAATCAAATCGCCTAATTCAACATTAAATTTAATCGTTTTAGCTTCTTCTAAAGAAACTTCAGTTTGTGGAGTATGTACGTCTTCTACAACTTCCTTTGTTGCAAAGACTTCAATTTCGCCATCATCCGGACTCATGCGAACGCGAACGTTCATCAAAGAACCGTAATTCTTTTTATATGCGGAAATGAGTGCAGTTTCAATGACTTCTAAAATAACATTAGCATCGATACCCTTTTCTTTTTCGAGCTGTTTTAATGCTAAAATAAACTCTCTATTCATCATTCACCTCTGGTTAAAAATCGCAAAATAATTGCGCCTTAGAAATATCTTTATATGTCAAGCTGATTATTTCATTATCTAGCTCAATGTCAACACCTTCATCGTTTGCTGCTTTTAAAACAACAATGTGTTCTTTTTGTTGTTTGATTGCTTTATAAAGACGAATGCGGATTTTTTCGCCTACATAACGCGCAAAATGCTCAGGCGTATGCAATTCTCTTTCAATGCCTGGGGAAGATACTTCTAGAATGTATGCGTCCTTTAGAGGAAAATTGCTGTCATTATCAAACGCATCTCCACAGGCTCTGCTTACAACTTCACAAGCGTCAATATCAAGAATCGCAGAAGCATCCAAAGGTTCTATGAAAAGTCTCACATAGATATCCTTATGATTTTTTGTGTACTCGATATAATACGGGCTGTAACCTAAGTCTTTCATCAATCCTGAATAGTTATCTGAAATATATTTTTCAACACCGTTCATATCTTCACCACCTTTCTAATAAACACGAAAGAGTGGGGGTCCCCACTCTTTCTGACAAAAATATGATATCACAAAAAGGAATAAAATACAAATTTAGTTCAGCTGCATATCAATATAGCTTGCTAAATCACCGAGGGTCTTAAACGATTCAACAGCTTCGTCTGGAAGTGTTATAGAAAACTTGCTTTCGAGAGCCATAATAACTTCCACAACATCTAATGAATCCGCTTCTACATCATAAAAAGTAGTTGCTTCAGTGATGCTATCGCTAGAGATATTCATTTGTGCTGCAACAATATTTTTAACATCTTCAAGTACCATGTTATACCTCCGAAATTCCATTTCTAATTTTTTCTACCAATTGTTCTTCTACGCAGTTTACCGCAAGCTTTATACCATTGGCAAAAGCAATAGCATTGCTATTACCATGGCATACTATACTAATACCGTTCAAACCAAGCAGAGGAGATCCACCAACAGATGCTGGATTATAGGTCATCATAATATTCTTTAGCGCTGGTTTTAAAAGTAAGGCACCAATTTTATAGCGCAAAGAGCTCGCCATTTCCTTTTTTAAAATGGAAAATAAACCTTTTGCTGTACCCTCGCAGGATTTTAATAGTACATTGCCTGTGAATCCATCACATACAAGAACATCAACATCCGAAGTCATAACACTGCTGCCTTCGATATTGCCTGCAAAAGGAAATTTATCATTAACACGCAATACCTGGTATGCTTCTTGCGTAAGCGGAGTGCCCTTTGTTTCTTCTGTACCATTGTTGACCAAGGCTACTTTAATATTGGCTTTTCCTTTTTTTAATACCTTAGCAAAATAATAGCCCATTATTGCAAACTGTTCAAGGTTTTTAACATCAACTTCTGTATTGGCGCCAGCATCTGCAAGTATTTTAATGCCTGATGGTGTAGGCAAGGTTGCTGCTATAACTGGACGTTTTACACCGCGAAGTCTACCAATTTCAAATAATCCCGCAACCAATTGAGCACCGGTACTCCCGGCCGAAACAACAGCATCCGCTTTTCCTTCTTTTACAAGCTTGGATGCAAGGCAGATGGATGCATTTCTTTTTTGTCGATATGCTTGCGCTGGATGCTCGTCCATGCCAATAATTTCTGTGGTGTGAATAATTTCGGTACGATCTAATAAGTCAGGCTCAATGAGATTTTTGATTTTGTCTTGATCACCCACAAAAATCATTTTTTCTATTGAGGATTTTTCTCTAAGCGCGGCACAAGCGCCCTTCATAATTTCTTCTGGTGCGTTGTCGCCGCCCATTGCATCTATTGCTATTTTCATTTTACGCCTCTTCTATTGCTGCTTTAAGATTTGCTATTGCTTCTTTTCGATCCGGCTTACCAAAAACGGCACTACCTGCAACGATTACATTTGCACCACTATCAACAACAGTCTTTATTGTTTTTGTATTAATACCACCATCCACTTGGATATGACATTTTAGATGATTTTCATCTATGTATTTTTTTAAGGCGCTTATTTTGTCGGTAATATCGATAAAACTTTGACCACCGAAACCTGGATTTACACTCATCAAAAGCACCATATCAACACTTTTCACATATGGAAGAACAGTATCCAACGGGGTAGCAGGATTAATCGCTAGGCCAACTTGACAGCCCTCATCGCGAATGGCTTGAATTGTATCATCAATTTTTTCAGTTGCTTCAATATGGAATGTAATCATATTAGAGCCGGCCTGAGCGAATTCTTTTACATAACGAATCGGCTCCATAATCATTAGGTGCGTATCGAAGAAAATATCTGAATGCGGACGCATTGCTTTAATTACTGGTGGTCCGAAGGTTATATTAGGCACAAAAGCACCATCCATAACATCCAAATGGAGCCATTGCGCACCAGAAGTTTCTATATCCTTTAATTCATCGGCAATTCGTGAAAAATCAGCCGATAAAAAGGATGGTGAAAAAATAATGGAAGACATTTATTTTCTCATCCTTTCTCGTTGTTCTAAATCTTTAAATAGTTTGAGGTAATTATCATATCGCTCTTTTGCAAATGTGTTGTTTTCAATCAAGCTTTTTATTTCGCATTTTGGCTCTTCAACATGCATACAATTATTAAAATAACACGAATTGGCATACTGTTGATATTCTGGATATAACTCTTTTAACATGGTTTTAGTGATATCCATTGGCAAATCCAGCGCGCTGAATCCAGGTGTATCAACAATAAACCCACCGTTGTAGGAGAAAAACTCTGCAGTACGTGTGGTGTTTTTGCCACGATTAAGCTTCATGCTGATATCCTGAACGCTTTGCACATTATAGCCTAAGAGCTTATTAATAAGTGATGATTTTCCGACGCCTGAGTTTCCAGTAAGAACTGTGGTTTTGTTTTTGCAATAGTTTTCTATGCTTTCTAATGATTCGTTTTCAGAAATATACAAAATATTAACCTTTGTATTTTTGTAATAAGCTTCTACAATCTGTCTATCCTCATCGTTGGATAAATCCATTTTTGAAAAGCAAATTGTTGGTGGCAGGTGATAATAGTTTGCCAAGCATAGCATTTTATCAAGCAAAAGAAAATCATAGGATGGTTCTTTGATTGCAGCAACAATTAATAGTTGATCGCTGTTTGCAATACCAGGACGCGGAATATAGTTGTTTCTGTTTCGCACACTAGTAATATAGCCGTACATATTACCGTATGTTTCATCCAATTCGAACTCTACAAAGTCTCCAGCGACAATGAAATTTTTCTGATGATGTTTTTGCTTGCCACTCAGTTTGCATTCGTACAGTTCGTTGTTGCAGGAAACATTATAAAATCCGCCGTGCTTTTTTAAAACTTTTCCTATCATCATTAATCATAAACCTTTGTTGTGTTAGCGCTATCTATAACAGGAGCTGTGTTGTCGCCTTTATTAGTCCCTCCGGCATTTGAATTGTTGCCGTTGTTATTAGCATTGTTGCCATTGGAATTATTGCCATTGGAATTATTACCATTGTTTGTGTTATTTCCATTATTATTGGTGTTGTTGCCGTTTGATGGCTCTTCTGCTTTTCCGGCGCTCACAACGATATTAACTGTCGTGTACTGATCGACTTCGGAACCAGGATTGATGCCTTGACTAAGCACGTAACCTTCTGGTTCGTCAGACTCTTGATAGGTTACGCTACCAAGATTTAATTTTGCATTTGCCAACTGCGTTTGCGCAGTTTCTAAATCGTTGCCTATCATATCCGGAACAATAGATTGTGGTTTCGCACCAAGGCTGATTTGAAGATTAATCAGGGAACCTTTTTCTAATTTTGTTCCTGCATCGGTTTCTTGATAAACGACTTCGCCTGCATCGTAGCTATCGCTGTAAACCTCTGTTACTGTACCAACATCTAGGTTGTTTTCCTTGAGAAGTTTAGTTGCAGCATCTAGATTTTTACCTACAACATCTGGAACCGTTGCATCCTCGGGGCCTTTGCTTATGATCACAGAAATGGTATCACCTTTTGAAACATTAGAGCCTTGTCTTGGTGTTTGTGACATGATTTCACCGGCAGCATAATCATCGCTAAACTCAGAACCAGCCTCTATAACAGTAAGCTCATGTTGTTTGGCATTGTCTTCTGCCGCTGTAATTGTCATTCCACGAAAATCGGGAGCTGTCAGCTCGCTTGGTGGGAATAGCTTTTGGCTGATAAAAAGAGTTATCGCTAAAACAGCCAAAAGTATGCCAAACAATACCAATATGTTTGTCTTTTTTTTCTTTTTCTTTTTGTTGGCCGGAGCCTTACGAGTAACATTTTGCTTTGGTTTAGTAGAATTGTTTTCGGATTGTACACGGTTCGCATTTGCTGCTGCCTTGCTCGCTGCAGCAGCCGTAGTTACCGCTGCTGCGGCTAATGGCGTATTGAGGTTAGATGAAACTGCATTCGGCATGGTCAAGCTGGATAATGCTTTTGATAAAGCTTGCATTGATGCAAAACGATTCTCTGGATTTTTCTCTAAACATTTGCTAACGATGAACCCTAAACTTTCAGGAATATCGTTTACGAGCATATGCACATTTTTTGCAGGTTCTTGTATATGTTTTAATGCCACACTTACAGGATTATCGGCAGTAAATGGCAATTCGCCAATAAGCATTTCGTACAAGACTACACCCAGAGAATAAACATCTGTTTGATAGGATAATTTTTCGCCGCGTGCTTGTTCTGGAGAAAAATAATGTGCTGAACCCAAAACACCCTTATTATGCGTGATGGTTGTATTGTTCATCATTTGCGAAATGCCAAAGTCTGTTATTTTAACGGTATCATGCTTATCAATGATGATATTTTGGCTCTTCACGTCTTTGTGAATGATTTGGTTTGAGTGTGCATAAGCCAGCGCATTTGCAATTTGAATGCCATACTTTACAACTTGTTGCCAAGGCATTGCGCCATCTCGGTTGATTTTATCTTTTAAGGTTTCCCCTTCAATATATTCCATCACCAAACACATTGTTTCATCTTCGGTGATGATATCATAGATACCAACAATGTTATTATGCGAAAGCTTTGCAATAGCCACGGCTTCTTTTTGAAAGTGTCTACGGAAGGTGCTGTCTTCAGTGTATTCCTCTCTCAATACTTTAATAGCAACTTTTCTATCAAGCGACAAATCTTTCGCAAGATAAACAATTGCCATACCGCCGCTGCCTATTTTTTTTATAATCTGATAACGTCCAGCTAATAAATCGTTCAAAGTTTTACCCCCCTTTCAGGAAATACGCCAACAACGACGCTTAAATTATCTTTCCCGCCCATATCTAAGGCAGTTTTCATTAAGCTATCCACAAATTCGTGGATATTATCTGTATTTTTCAGCATTTTTAAAACATCCAACGGTTTTATATAACGATAGATTCCGTCCGTTAACAGAATAATATAGTCGTTTGGCATCAAACGAAATCGACCGACTTGAGGCTCAACTGTTTCATCAGGGCCAATGGCTTTTGTTAAATAATTATGCGAGCTCAGTGTGCCTTTGCTTTGTAATTCCACGAAGGTTTTAAAATCGTTGCGTGCAAGTTCTGAAATATAAGTGTGATCGAAGGTTATTTGCTCTATGTCCTCTTTTCCACGTGAAACATAAATGCGTGTGTCACCGATGTGAGCAAAATAAAGATAGCCGTCGCTAAGGAGCGCACAGGTTAATGTTGTGCCACATATCGCACCTGCTTCAAGATTTTCTTGGATTGCATGTACAGCAAGATTTGCTTTATGAAATGCATCTTTAAGTAAACGTTGCTTATCACTATAGAAGTTTATCTGCTTGTAAATGAACGATTTTATGGTTTCAACGGCTGTTTGACTAGCCTCATCGCCACGTGCATGACCGCCAATACCGTCTGCGACAATCATCATGCCGAAACCATCGTCATAAAATATGGTATCCTCGTTTGCTTCACGAACCAGACCAATATCTGTTCTTCCGAAGATCAATGATATCATCCCCTATTCGTTTGATTCGCTATAGCTGGCCTTTAACTGTCCACAAGCGCCATCGATATCCGCGCCCTTTTCTTGGCGAATACTGGCGCCAATGCCATTTGCTCGAAGTGCTTCTATGAAGCGATTGATGTGTGCTTTATTAGGACGAAGCAAGGTTTTATTGTGCTCTGCAGAATTAATTGGAATGACATTAATATGGCAATCAAGGTGTTTTAAGAGCTCTTTTAATTCGTTGACATGCTTAGGCTGATCATTAACATTTTCAATGAGTGCATATTCAAAGCTAATACGTTTCCCAGTGACATCTTGATAATATTTGCACGTTTCCATCAAAGATTCTAACGGGTATGCATGATTCACTGGCATGAGAGCGTCTCTGTCCTTATTGTTGGATGCATGAAGTGAGATGGCCAAACCCAAGTCAGTGTTTCTATCTGCGAACTCTATAAGCTTTGGCACAACGCCACAAGTTGAAATGGTAATACGTCTTGGCGAGAGATTCATTCCATTTGGATGACATAAAATATCTGATGCTTTCATAACATTTTCGAAATTATTAAAAGGTTCTCCCATACCCATAAAAACAATATTTCTGATTTCCTGTCCATGCTCTTGCTCGCCTAGGATGCGATTTGCCAAATATATTTCGGACAATATTTCAGCCGTTGTCATGTTTCTACTAAAACCTTGGTGTCCTGTAGCGCAGAAAACGCAGCCCATTGCGCAACCAACTTGACTGGATACACACAAGGTATTTCTTTGTTTGCTGAAATCTCCACGATAGCGCATAAGAACACTTTCAATAAGGGCCCCATCTTTTAATTCGAGCAAATACTTTTCAGTTCCATCTTTTGATACAAAGCGTTTTTTTAATATAGGTGATTCAATTGTGTAGGCATCATCCTTTAGTTGCTGAAGGAGCTTCTTTCCTACATTATGTGCTTCGTTAAAGTCAGTTATTTGGTAATTATGTATCCAAGAAAAAAACTGTTTGGTACGGAATTTTGGTTCTCCGATTTCACCTAAATAATTCTCTAGCTCTGCGTAATCTAGCTCTCTAATGTCCAAACTCGCTATTCCTTTCTTCGTAATTTTGCAATAAAAAAGCCGTCAGATTGATCAATGAAAGGATATATTGTCTTATATCCTTCAAGGCATTCGCCATTTGTATATGAAAAAGGTGTAAGCTCATACTCTGGGTGTCGCTCTAAAAAGCGCTGTATTTGTAGCTCGTTTTCACCCTTGTTGAGCGTGCAGGTACTGTAAACCATAGTGCCACCTTTTTTCAGATATCTGGACGCTGCATCTAGCAAAGATGCTTGTAGCGCCTCTATTTCTGTTAGGTTGCTCTTACGAACGCGCCAACGCAGATCCGCTCTTCTGTTTAAAACGCCAAGGCCACTGCACGGTGCATCTAATAAAATATAATCAAAGCTTTCATTGTTATTGTCAGGTAATTTTGTTGCATCACCAGCAACGGCTTTTACATTGCGTACACCTAGCTTTTTTACATTTTCTATAATAAGGCCAACACGATGGTCATGCAAATCACATGCTGTGATGCTTCCGCTATTGTTCATTATAGCAGATAGATATGTTGTTTTTCCACCTGGCGCAGCACACATATCCAAAACATGTGCATCCTTTTCGGGCGCTAAAATACGTGCTGGCAGCATAGAGCTTAAATCTTGCACGAAAACTTTTCCTTCTTCAATAAGACCAGAGGCCTGGACCTTCTGCATTTTTTTTACTAAAAACGCTTCATGAATAAAAGGGTGTTGTTGAAAAGGTATTTCTACTGCTGTTAACGTTTTTTCTACTTCTGCTACAGATGTTTTTAACGTATTCACGCGAAGCCAATTTTGCGCTGGTTGGTTGAAATATTGGCAAAGCTTTTCAGTATCACTAAAACCGTATTCTTTCACCCATGCATCAACAAGCCATTGCGGAAAGCTGTACCATTTAGAAAAATATTGATTTCTATAACGGCGTTTATCTGGCCAAATTACTGTTTCTTCTTTTCTTTCGATTTTATGCAAGAGCGCATTTATGAGCTTGTCTGTTTTTAAACCAACATCTTTTGCTAATTGAACGGCTTCATTTAAGACAGCATGGGGTGGTATTTTATCAAGAAATTCAAGCTGATACACGGCCATACGCATAATTATAACGGTTTTTTTGTCAAGCTTTTTACTCTTTGTGTATTGCTTTATGACATGGTCGAGGTGAAGCTGCATTTTTGTACAGCCGTAAACCAATTCTGTTGTAAGACGTTTATCGTTTGCATTTAACGATGAATGCAAAAGAGCCTTGTCCAATGCAAGATTGGCATAGGCTCCATTCACCTGGATTTCATTTAACACATCATAAGCTAGGTGTCTAGCATTTTCGGTCATTTACTCATCCACCATTTCTTTATTTATTCGTCGCGATTGAATACCCATAAAAACTGCAAGAGTTGAGAAAGCGCTGTAATAAGTGCCGCAACATAGGTCATTGCAGCAGCGCCAAGAACACGTTTTACGCCTACAAGCTCATCTGATACAAGCACACCATCGGCTTCTAACGTTTTGTAAGCTCTGTTTGAGGCATTAAACTCTACAGGTAGAGTGATAAGCTGAAAGAGCACGATGACACCGAAGAGGGCAATACCAATACCCACCATGGATTGGCTATTTAAAAAGATGCCCAATAGGATGATTGGAAAATATAAGTTGCTGCTAAAGTTTGTCACTGGCACAACCACATTTCTGACTTGTAATGGCATATAACCCGTGGCATGTTGAATCGCATGGCCAACTTCATGAGCTGCTATGCCAAGAGAAGCGATGCTCGTGCCATTAAAAACTTCTGAAGAAAGACGTACCTGTCTTGCCTGGGGATCATAATGATCGCTCATTTTACCGCTGATTGGAACAATAGAGACATTATTTAAACCATTGTCATTGAGCATACGGCGTGCAAATTGTGCACCACTAATACCGCTTTGGGCATGAACTGAAGAATATTTTTTATAATTTGAGGAAACCTTTGCCTGTGCATAAAGCGCAAAGAGAAAACCGGGAATAAGAATAATCATAGAAATATCGTAAATCATACTATCTCAACTTTCTTTAAAAATTTCTCCCTTTTTAAGTGCATGTCCATTGAGAAAATTTTGGATGGTCATTGGTTTTTTTCCTGGTAACTGAACTTCTTCTACGTCAATTGCGCCATCACCTGTAGAAATGACAATTTTTTTCTTGGTAATGTCCATTATTTCCCCATTTTCATGTATACCTTCTACTAGATTATCAGAAACTTTCATTGATTTGAAGGCAATTCGCTTATTGTTAATAAAAGAATATATGCTATCATCCGGAAGTAGCGAACGATTCAAATTGACAATATCTGTTGCAGCCATAGAAAAATCTGCTTTTGCATCATTTTTTTCAAACATTGGCGCATAGGTTGCTCGACTATGGTCTTGTTCTGTTGGCGTTAGTTCATCAATATTATCCAATGTATGCAACAAAGCATTTGCACCTAATACAGCCAAGGCGTCAAATAAATCTTTTTTGTTCCATTCTGGTAAAATGGTAAGCTGTTGACATTCATATACAGCACCTTCATCAAGGCCTGATTCGAGCTTCATAATGCTCACGCCAGTTTTTACGTCGCCATTACGCAAGGCCCATTGAATAGGCGCTGCCCCTCTGTACATAGGCAAAATAGAGGCGTGAACATTTAAATAACCGTATTTTGGCATAGCAAGCAAGGCATCTGGAATAATACGTCCATACGCCGCAACAATGACAACATCGGGATTTAATGTCTTAAATTGATCTTCGATTTCTTCTGTTCTAATGGAAGCAGGTTGGATGAGCGGAAGCTGTTGCTCCTTGGCGTATTCAGCCACTGGTGGTGCTTGCATTTTTTTGCCACGGCCTTTTGGACGATCCGGTTGGCTTACAACCAAATCAATTTGATGTCCAGCCTGGCGAAGTGCATCTAAAATGGTGACAGCAAAATCAGGCGTACCCATAAAAATCATTTTCATATACTTTACGCCCCTTCGATATCTGTTGCTTTATCTACAAAAATAATCCCATTGAGATGATCGATTTCATGTTGGAATGCACGTGCTTTAAAGCCATTGGCTTCAATGACTACTTCTTCGCCGTCCTCATTTAATGCACGAACCGTTACTTTCTCACTTCGTTTTACATTGCCGATGGTGTTTGGTACGCTGAGGCAGCCTTCTGGACCATCTTGAATGCCGCTTGATGCGATGATTTCCGGATTAACGAGTTTATATAATCCGTCACCAACATCAACAACAATAACGCGTTTGCTAATACCAACCTGAGGCGCAGCGAGACCAACACCCTTTGAATGATACATTGTTTCAGCCATATTGGCGAGAAGCTTTTTGACGTTATCATTTACTTCCTTAACAGGTTTAGAAATTTTTCTTAGAACAGGATCACCTGTAATTACTACGTTATATCTAGCCATTTTTTCCTCCGGTAATTAAAAAATATTTTCTGGATCCACATCAACCACAATACGTGTCGTTGCACCAACATGCAAGGTATGCATGTTTTTTCTAAACGATGATGTAATGGTGTGTATATCCGCCACAGACTTTGCTTTAATAATTAAATGCATTCTAAATCGGTTGTTCTTTTTGGGCAATGGTGCGAATGCAGGACCTATGAGTTGCATTTGTACGGGAAGCCCAACAATGTAATTATAAATTGATTGCATTGCAGACTCAACATTTTTTATTTGATAATCACTTACAATAATACGGCATAATCGTACAATCGGCGGATAGAGCCACTCCTTACGAAAACTCATTTCATCTAGAAAAAACTGATGCATATTTTGTCTGATAGCATTTGTATATGCATAATGTTCTTTCTGATACGTTTGTATGAATACATGGCTTTCTTTGTTATCTCTTCCTGCACGTCCAGCAACCTGAACCATCAGTTGAAAGCATCGTTCTGCACCTCGAAAGTCGGGTAGATTGAGCGTAATGTCAGCATGAACGACGCCAATACAGGTTGTGTTGTTAAAGTCAAAGCCCTTAGCCAAAAGCTGAGTGCCAATCAATATGTCGATATCTCCATGAGCATAATCACTAAAAATACGATCTCGTGTGGCCTTATTTTCAAGGGATTGTGCATCAAGACGCGCCACCATTGCATTCGGAAAAAGCCGCTTGCATTCTTCTTCTACTGTTTCCGTACCTAAACCATTTTTTTTCAGAAAATCATTCCCACAGCTCGGGCAAGTTTTTATCATGGGCATTTGAAATTCGCAATAATTACATTTTAATATGTTGCTGGATTGATAATAGGTAAGCGGAATATCGCACTTTGGGCATTTTATGACTTCACCACATTCATTACAAATGATACTAGAGGCATATCCTTTTTTATTAATAAGAATTATAACCTGTTCAGACCGTTCTAACGTGCAGCGCATCGCTGCTTTTAACTCCTCGCTCAAGCTGTTGCGATTGCCCATTTCTCTATCTTCTATCATATCTACAAGATGAACACTGGGTAGTTCGGATTGATTAGCACGCTCTGTCATATTATGAATGCTACATCTTCCTTGAATGACTTCATACAAGGTATCAACCGATGGTGTTGCGCTACCTAAGACCACAACAGCTTGCTCTCTTTGTGCTAAGAAAGTAGCTACATTGATGGCGTGATATCTCGGATCGGGTTCACTTTGTTTGTAACTGCTGTCGTGTTCTTCATCAATAATGATAAGCCCTAATGCATTAAAAGGCATAAACAGAGCGCTTCTAGGACCTATGATAATACGCAAGTCATTGGTTTTAACCTGCTGCCAAATAGCAAAACGTTCTTTATCCGTTAACTGGCTGTGGAGCAAGCCTATCGAACCAGCAAAACGCTTGTTTAATCTAAGAAATAGCTGATTTGATAGTGCAATTTCTGGGACCAAAATTAATGCTTGTTTTTTTTGAAGCAGCGTTTGCTCAATAAGGTTTTCATAAATTAACGTTTTTCCACTCCCAGTTACGCCATTCAAAAGATGCTTGGCGTACTGGCACTTTTGCAGATCTTCTGCGATGCTATGATAAATTTGATTCTGCACTTCGTTCATAGTCAGATGCGAAGTGGCAGCCTCTGGCAGAGCCTCATTATTTATGCTTTTGGCAACTTTAATATAGCCTTTTTCCAATAACGCTTTGAGCTGAGCTTGTGGATTGCTATAGTGTTCTTTAATTTCATCTTCTGTGCAAATAGTTTTATTCAAAAACAGTTCAAATATTGCTTTTTGTTTTGGTGCTTTTTTGAGCTCGTCAACCCAGATTTCCAAGGTCGACGTGTCTTCACAGCTTTTTTGATAATATTTTTTTGAAGAGGTTTCTTTGGGCGTATGATGAAGGATATTCCCGCGCCCTTGCTCAAGCATAACGCTCAGTTCTCTGGCGTTTTTTTCATTAACTCTATGAATTGCTTCTTCATTATCTTTTACAGCTACAGTGGTATGTTTTAAAAGATACTTAGGAATAACGAGATTTAGAGCATAAATAAGTGCACAGGCGTAATAATCCGATAAATATTGACATAAAGCCACGTCTTTTTCATCAAGAACTGCTCCATAGGTGTGTGGCAGTAAAACGTTCTTTATTTTACCGCTGTCTTCAGAACAGGTATCGCTTAGACGGATTACATATCCTTTTTTTACCTTTTCATTTTTGCCAAAAGGAACATAGACCAGAGAACCGATTTCAATATGCTCCTTTATGGCGTCTGGAATTTTGTATGTAAATCCATCTTCTCTAATAAAAGGGACGCCATCAACAATAACTTGGCAATATTGCACGATTCTCACCTACCTTCAAATAGTATAAAAAGCAGATACCGTGAGTATCTGCTTTTTCATTACTTATACGCCGCAAGCTCTTTTAAGTGCGGCGATTTTATCTGTTTTTTCCCATGGAAGATCAATGTCTTTTCTGCCAAAATGGCCATAGGCAGCGCATTGCTTGTACATTGGCTTGCGCATATCTAAATCTCTCATAATTGCAGCCGGACGGAGGTCGAAGGTTTCACCAATAACAGTTGCAAGCTTTTCTTCGTCAACAATGCCAGTGCCAAAGGTGTCAACAAAGATAGACATTGGACGTGCAACGCCAATTGCGTAAGCAATTTGTACTTCACAACGCTTAGCAAGACCAGCAGCTACGATGTTTTTTGCCACATAGCGTGCTGCGTAGGCTGCAGAACGGTCAACCTTTGTGCCATCCTTACCGGAAAGTGCACCACCGCCATGACGTGCCATACCACCGTAGGTATCAACGATGATTTTTCTGCCAGTAAGACCGGTATCGCCTTGAGGACCACCGATAACAAAACGGCCGGTTGGGTTAATATAGTACTTGGTATTTTCATCAAGCATCTCTGCAGGAAGAACGCTCTTGATAACCTTCTCTAGAACTGCAGCGCGTACTTCTTCTAGACCTACCTCATCGGTATGTTGAGTGGAGATAACGACGGTATCAATACGAGTTGGTACCCCGTCAACATATTCAACCGTCAACTGACTTTTGCCATCTGGCAAGAGGAAAGGAACCTCGCCATTCTTTCTTACTTCAGTAAGACGTCTTGTTAGTGCATGTGCGTAGTAAACTGGGAAAGGCATAAAGGTATCGGTTTCGTCACAAGCGTAACCGAACATCATACCTTGGTCACCCGCGCCAATAGCTTCGATGTCAGAATCGTTCATTTCGCCATTTTTAGCTTCGAGTGCTTGGTCAACACCCATAGCAATGTCTGCGGATTGTTCGCTGATGGATGTAAGAACAGCACAGGTTTTGTAGTCGAAGCCATGCTTCATATCCTTATAGCCAATTTCTTCAATGACGTGACGAGCAAGCTTTGGCATATCTACATAACATTTTGTTGAAATTTCGCCTGCAATAAGAACCATGCCTGTAGTAACAAAGGTTTCACATGCAACACGTGCATCAGGGTCTTTTTCTAAAATGGCATCTAAAACTGCATCGGAAATTTGGTCAGCAATTTTATCTGGATGACCTTCGGTAACGGATTCTGAGGTAAAAAATTGTTTCAATTATCGTTCCTCCCTATTTTTTATTATTGTTTCAATGTGGTTGAGAATAACGCCTGCCAATTCGCTTTTTAGCTGTCTGGGTACTTCTTCTTGTGAACCATTCTTAAAAATAATGGTCGCAGCGTTATAATTTGATTTAAAGGCAGTTTGTGGACCAGCTATATTATTAGCGACAATAAAATCCAAATTTTTCGCCTCTAATTTTTTTTGTGCATTCTCTAAAAGATTGTGACTTTCGGCAGCAAAGCCTACAACAACCTTGTTTTCTGTATATGGTTTGAGTGATTTTAAGATATCGATGTTTTTGCTGAAAGAAATCACCAGCTCGCCATCTGCCTTTTTTATTTTTTCCTCGTGATATTCTTTTGGTGCGTAATCTGCTGGCGCTGCTGCCATAATTAGAACATCAGCATGAGCAAGCTCAGTCTCGATGGCGTCGCGCATTTCCTGAGTGGTATCTACATTTATGCGTTTTGCGCCTAATGGTGTTTCGTGTTCAATATGGCCTGCTACTAACGTCACCTCCGCACCACGGAGCACTGCTTCCTTTGCAATAGAAAAGCCCATTTTTCCGCTGCTATGATTTGTAACATAGCGTACAGGATCAATTTTTCCAATGGTTGGGCCAGCAGAAACAATCACCTTAAGCCCTTCGAGAGACTGTTTTGTTAAAGCCTTTTCAACTGCAAACAATAGCGTTTCAATACTTGCCAGCTTACCTCTACCATCATCGCCACAGGCTAAAACGCCGATAGCTGGTTCAATGACATCAAAACCATACGACTTTAACATTTGAATATTTTTTTGCGTAACAGCTTGCTCATACATGACTGTGTTCATAGCAGGTGCAATGAGCACTGGCCCATCAAACGCCAAGGTAAAAGTTGTAAGAAAGTCATCCGCCAAACCATTTGCTATTTTTGCAATAACATTGGCATCTGCTGGTGCAATCACGCATAAATCCGCCCATTTTGCAAGACTGATATGCTCTAGAGCATCCGCATCTGGCGCGAACATATCCACAATACACTTGTTATGAGAAATAGCCTCAAAGGTGAGAGGTGTAACGAATGCTGTAGCGTTTTTGGTCATAACAACGCGTACATTATGATGGCTTTTGTGGAGTTGATTTACAAAATCTACAGCCTTATATGCAGCAATACTACCGCTTACACCAACTACGATATTCATTGGTTATCCTAGTCTTCGAAATGGTAGCCAACTTTACCTTCGCCAATTTCACACAAAGCAATGGATACTGCTTTGTTGGTTGGCGCATCGGTAAAGCGTGGTGAACCATCAACGAGTTCACGTGCGCGCTTGGCTGAAGCTACAGCCAGTGTATATTTGTTGTCTGTTTTTTCTAAGAGTTCATCAATACTTGGTTGAATCATATTAATCACATTCCTTTTCTGCTGCGAAAATACTTGGCATGTTCAAATTGCGATTTACGTTAAATCTTTGGGTTGTGACAATAGCGACAATGTCATTCACTGCTTTGTCGATGTCGTCATTAATTATAACATAATCATAGCAAGACATAGCATTAATTTCATCTATTGCACAAGAAAGACGTTTTTGAATTTGCTCTTCTTGCTCTGTACCACGACCACGCAATCTGCTTTCAAGTTCTTTATAGGATGGCGGCATAATGAAAATCAGTACGGCATCCGGCATATTTTTTTTCACGTTTGCCGCACCTTGCGTGTCAATTTCTAGCATGACATTTTTGCCAGAACCTAGCATTTCCTCCACATAAGCCTTTGGCGTACCATAATAATTCCCATAAACTTCAGCCCACTCAATGAAGCCATCATTTTTGATTTTTTCTTCAAAAGCGTCCTTGGATAGGAAAAAGTAATTTACGCCATCCACTTCGCCGTCACGAGGCTGTCTGGTGGTAGCAGAAATAGAGAGCGCCATCGGCAATTTTTCTTTTAATGCGGCACATAGCGTTCCTTTACCGGCACCAGATGGCCCACTCATAACAATCAAGACACCTTTGTTGTCTAATGTTACCATATTTATTTATCCCCAATCAAATGATATCTTCGGCTCTGCTTACAAGCGTATCTGCTTGAATGGCCGATAAAAGCACATAGTGGTCGGATGTTACAATCAATGAGCGTGTTTTTCTTCCCGTTGTAGCATCAATGAGATAGTGGTTTTCCTTTGCATACTGTATTAGTCTTTTCGAGGATGCGCCTTCTGATGAAACAATGGCTACAATTTTATCTAATGCAACCATGTTATCAAAGCCGATATTCAAAAACCTCATGCCATCACCTACATTATATTTTGTGCTTGTTCTCGTATTTGATCCACAATCACTTTGCTGTTCACGATTTGCTCCGCCACAACAACATCGCTTATCTTTGAGGCAATGGTGTTGTATTCACGATTGATTTCCTGCATATAAAAATCCATTTTTTTACCGATGAACTTGTCATCGCTTTTAATGAGATTTTTAAGCTTTGTCAAATGAGAGGCCAAACGCACCAGCTCTTCATCGATGGTGGTTTTGATAGCATGTACAGCTACTTCTGAAAGAATGCGAGATTCATCCACTTCGTCGAGCTTTTCAATGAATTCGAGCATTCTTTCTTCAAGACGCTTACGGTAGCTTGCCTCTAATTCTGGCACCTTTTCCATAATGGCAGCGCGTATGGTTTCGAGCACACAAACCTTTTCAAGCAGGTCAGTTTCGAGTCTAGCACCTTCTTCTTCACGTGCAGCATTGAATTGCGCGAAGGCTTCGGCCAATGCCGCTTCAACAAAGTCACCGTCACGCTCAGCATTAAAGACAAACTCGCTCATTTTTGTTGTGTTTTCGAGCTTAAGAAATTCTTTTACATGAGAAAAATCATGTTCAAATACACCAAAAGATTGTTCAAAATCGCTGATGTAACGATTGATTTGATCGGTATCTAATGCATAAGCGGCATCCTTGGCATTTGCAGCTGTAAGTTTTAGCTCAACACTTACCTGACCGCGACCGATTTGCTCCGTGGCGTATTTTCTTAGAACCTCGAGAAAGTTGTTGTCACAAAAGCCGGCATTAATTCGTAAATCACAGTACTTGCTGTTAACCGCTTTGATGTCAATTTGCAAGCTGAAAGCATCATTTTCTTTTGTAAGAGATGAAAAACCTGTCATACTTAACATAGCTGAACCCTCAACTAGGCCATCTTGATTTCTGCAAGCTTATAATAATCGTTCAGCAAGTTTGCATATGTTTTAACCAAGGATAATCTGTTCTGGCGCAAAGCACTATCCTCATCCATAACCAAGATGTTATCAAAGAATTTGGTTACAACAGGATTTAATGCCGCAAAATCTTCGATAATAACTGCGTAATTTCTGTCGTTCATATGTTCAGCGAGGCGTTTCTTGCAGTCTGCAATACCTGCATAGAATGCTTTTTCTTCATCAACAAATAGCGCTTCGTCAATGGCTTGCACGTCTACCTTTTCAGTAATGCTTGTTGCACGACCGTTGTTGTCAAAGGTTTCTTTTACAAGTGCTGCATCTGCCTGAGCAATAAAGGTTCGGAGCGCATTGGCGCGTAAAATAACGTCATACATATCGTCATAGCTTACTTGCATGACCGCTTGAATCATATCAGGCTTGTATGCGGCATCTTTCATGATTTTTAAGATACGTTGTTCAAAAAATTGATGAATTTTTTTGCTGGTTTCTTCTTCGGTGAAATTTAATCCAGTCACGGCGTAAGCTTCGCGGCTGATATTGATGAGTTCCTTAAGCGATACGTGCCATTTTTTATCAATAATAATATTGGCGATACCAAGAGCTTGTCTGCGCAATGCATAAGGGTCTTGAGAGCCTGTTGGAATAATACCTGCATAGAAGCAACCAACAATGGTGTCGATTTTATCTGCCACACTCACAATACTACCTTCTAATGTTTGTGGCAAGGCATCGTTCGCAAAACGTGGCATATAGTGTTCACGAATGGCTTGACCGATGTTTTTCTTTTCAGGATGCTCGTGGTTAAAATAGTATTCGCCCATGATACCTTGAAGCTCAGGGAATTCGGATACAACATTGCTCACGAGATCAAGCTTAGTAGAATGCGCCGCAAGGCCAACATCTTCTTGAAGCACAGCATCATCGCTAACGAGTGCTGCGAGTTTGGTTGCAATTACTTCAATACGCTGTGTCTTTTCGTAAACGGTACCAAGCTTTTCTTGGAAAACAATATTTTTAAGCTTATCTTTGCCTGCTTCTAGGCCTTTTTTCAAATCCTCTTGATAGAAGAATTCAGCATCTGCCAAACGCGCTCTAAGCACGTTTTCATTGCCCTTTGTTACAATATCAAGGTGTTCGCTTACACCGTTGCGTACTGTAATAAAGCCATTGGTTAAGGTTCCGTCATTTTTTAGCACTGGGAAATATCTTTGGTGCTCCTTCATTGGGGTAATAACCAATTCGTCTGGTAGCTCAAGATACTTGGTTTCAAATTGTCCCTTAAGTGCGGTTGGGTATTCAACAAGATTAACAACTTCGTTCATAAGACCGTTGTCTTCTTGGTAGTGTTCATCGGTACCTGCAAAAATATCAGCAATTTGAGCAAGTATCATTTCTCTTCTCTTTGCTTGGTCTACGACAACATATTCGCTTTCCATTGTTTCAAAGTAAGATTGTGCATCTTTGATTTCTCTTGCTTCGTGACCCAAGGTTCTATGACCTCTCGTCACATTGCCAGCAGAAATGCTGCCTACGTTGAATGGTACGATTTCAGCATCGAGCAAAGAAACAATCCAACGAATTGGGCGAAGATATCTGAGCTCCGAACCGCCCCAACGCATATTTTTAGGGAATTTCATCCCTAAAACAAGGTCCGGCATGATTTCAGAAAGAATGTCCTTTGCAGCACGTCCTTTTTCTTCACGCTTACAAAATACATACTCGCCATTAGGAAGAGTTTTGGTGAATACATCGGCTTCTGTAAAGCCGTTTGCGCGCAAAAAGCCTTCTAATGGTTTTGCAACAGCACCATCTTTATAAGCCACCTTAACGGATGGCCCCTTTACTTCTTCCGAAAGATCTTCTTGAAGCTCTTTCAGGCCATTTACTGCCAAAACCAATCTACGTGGAGAGGAATAGCTGGCCACAGAATCATAGGAGAGACGGTTTTTTGCAAATAATTCTTCAGCATTTTTCTTCAAATCGGAAACTGCGCCATCAATATATGCGGCTGGCATTTCCTCTACACCAATTTCTAAAATATAATCTGCCATGTTAATCTCCTTTGATTCTTTTATTTGCAAAGTGGGAAGCCGAGTTTTCTGCGTTCTTCAACGTATTTTTCGGCACATTGCTTTGTGAGGTTACGTACACGTGCAATATAGTGGGTCCTTTCGGTTACGCTAATAGCACCTCGTGCATCAAGCAAGTTGAAAACATGAGAGCATTTTAAAGCATAATCGTAAGCCGGTTGTACAACGTCGTGTTCAAGTACACTTTGTGCTTCCTTTTCGTACATATCGAAAAGTTGAATGAGCATCGGTATATTTGCCAGCTCAAAATTGTAGGTAGAAAATTCTACTTCATTGTGATGGAAGACATCGCCGTACTTGATGTTGTCAATCCATTCAATATCATAAACGCTCGTTTTTTCTTGAATGAACATTGCCAAACGTTCCAAACCGTAGGTGATTTCCCCGCAAACAGGATCACAGTCAATACCACCACATTGTTGGAAATAGGTGAATTGGGTGACTTCCATACCATCGAGCCATACTTCCCAACCAAGACCCCATGCGCCCATGGTAGGAGATTCCCAGTTATCCTCTACAAAACGCACATCGTGCTTTAAAAGATCGATGCCGAGCATTTCCAAGCTTTTGAGATAAAGTTCTTGAATATTATCTGGAGATGGCTTTAGGATAACTTGATATTGATAGTAGTGTTGCAATCTGTTTGGATTGTCGCCATAGCGACCATCCGCTGGGCGACGGCATGGTTCCACATAAGCTACGTGCCATGGTTCAGGCCCTAGAGATCTCAAAAAGGTAGCTGGATTCATGGTGCCTGCGCCCTTTTCCATATCGTATGGCTGAAGAATAATGCAGCCTTGCTCGCTCCAGTAGTTGTTAAGGGTTAAAATCATTTCTTGAAATTGCATAATATCCTCCTAAAAATAAAAAACGTCCCTGTCTTTTCAGACAGGGACGAGATTACCCGCGGTTCCACCCTGATTGACGCACAAGGCGTCCTCTTTAAGCGCCGAGCTCCGAAGTGCCTTATGAACTGCCCCTATGGTCAAACTCACACCGTCATTGACTCGCTCCTCATAGGTTGCGCAGTTTTTTCTCTTCATCATTGCTCATAATAAGCTTATTATACTTTAATTTTTTCTGTTGTCAAGCGTTCGCGAGGCAGAATTGTAAACAACGTCGTCAAGAATTTTTTGGCTGTGCAGCTTGATATCTAATTGCTGTTGATATATTTTTTCCAAGGCACGCTCGAGCGTTTCTGCGCATCCCTTCGATAAGGCGCAAAGATAAATGTTATTGCAAGAAAAATAGCTCCATGCTTCATCCAAAACAGCTTGCTGCTTTGGCGAAAAGCACTCACTCTTCCAAACATTCGCCAAAGTTGTTTCCAGCGTTCTCAATGTAGCATCGCTATAACCAAGCAATGCCAGATAATGCCACTCAAAGTATAAACGCACCTCTCTATAACAATGGTCATCTAAGCTTGTTTGCATTTTTTCAAAAAGCGCAAACACCTCTTTTTGAGCCATTCCATTTTCGGTGGTAGCATCAAGCAAATCACACAAATACGCACTGGTCAGAAGCGCTTCGTGCCCCTCAAAGCGTTTTATGAAACCATCAATTTGCGTGCATGAGGTCATTATATTTGCGTTTTTACCTTCTACAAAGGTTATCTCCACATAATTACCACAATCCAAAAGTGCAGAAAGTTTACTTGTTGCCTTTTCCAAACCCCTGGCAATCACGAAGAACTTTCCCATCTCTGCGCCATACAAAATAAGACGCGCATCATTTTCCTTGTGCAGCTGGCGTTTGAGAACGAAGCATTTTTCACTGATATAACGATTATTCACTGGTTTTATCCATCGAATGTTTCAATGCATCTAGCTCTCTAGCAAAGCTTTCTATATCAGAAAAGTCCTTATACACAGAAGCAAAGCGAATGTAGGCAACTTGATCAAGCTTTAAAAGGTTGTCCATAATGGTCTGGCCAATGTCGCTCGTTGTTACTTCAGTATATTGATTTTTTAGTTGCTTTTCGATATCGTCAACCATCGCTTCCAATTGTTCTAAGGTTACAGGACGTTTTTCGCAAGCCTTTGCCACACCCTTTAAAATCTTCGCCTTATCAAAAAGCTCAGTACGACCCGTTTTTTTTCGTACAATGAGTGGCATGTCTTCAATGCGCTCGTAGGTTGTAAAACGTTTGCCACATTGGATGCATTCGCGACGCCTTTTTACAGAATTTGCATTTTCGTTTGTGCGCGTGTCTAAAACCTTGCTATCGCCTCCGCAAATTGGACATAACATACTTATCACCCTTTTCTATTTTTATTAATCAAAAAGCGTGGTGATACACTTACCACCACGCTTGCTTTTAAAGATTAATGATTCTAACAATTTCGTGCTTTGGACGGAAACCTACTGCACGTTCAATTTCTTCGCCGTTTTTAAACAAAATAACTGTAGGAATACTCATTACACCGTACTTATTGGCAATAGCACGCGCTTGGTCGATATTCAACTTGCACACAGTTACTTTGTCTGTATGTTCAGATGCAACAGATTCAATAATAGGCCCCAACATTTTACAAGGACCACACCATTCGGCCCAAAAATCAACCAATACAGGCTTGTCTGATTCAAGGACGACATCTTTAAAATTCTTTTCATCAACCACAATTACATGTTCACTTGCCATCATAATCCTCCTAGATACACGCTGGACCTTTTCTCTTACGGCTATGATAACATAGATTTAATAAATGCACTAGAGAAAATAATCTAATTTTTTTGCACATATACTTAAAAAATGCTTTTCTCGAGGCATTTCATTATAACATGGTTTGCTAAAGTTAATCCGGCAACAGCAGGCGTAAAGCAAATTGTACCTGGCTTTTCACGACCAACATCATGACGGAAAGCTTCTTCTTCCGAATACAAAACTTCCACGCCTTTATAGATACCCTCTTTGCGCAGCTTCAAACGAATTGCGCGCGCCAGTGGACAAACTTTCGTTTTGCTGATATCGCTCACGACAAACGGTTTGCTGCCTAGCTTATTGCCTGTACCCATAGAACTAATATAGGCTTTTTCGTTTTGTACATGCCACACCATAAGCGCCACCTTCGCTTGCACATCATCAATGCAATCTATGGTATAATCGCCTTGTAAAAGACACTTAGGCAATTGCTCTGGCGTGATTTTTTCTTGATATGTGTGCACAATAATATCGGGATTAATATCCAACATACGCTTTTTCATTGTCTCGGTTTTATTTTGACCAAGAGTGCTTTGTAGCGCGTGTACTTGTCTGTTTATATTGGAAGGCTCAATGGTATCAAAATCAACCAATGATAATTCACCAACACCCATGCGTGCTAGATTTTCACAACACCATGAGCCAACACCACCAACGCCCAAGACCACAATATGGAGCTTGGCTATCTCTTCAATTGCATCTTTACCAAGCAAGCGCTCTGTTCTATCATAAAAATTTTCCATTACCAACACTCCACTTTAAAAAGAAACTTTCTATTTATCTTATCAGCTATGTGTGCTACTATATCAAAGAACACAATCATAATCAACAAGGAGGACATATTCATGTTAATTACCAAAGAAATGCCAATTTCCGATACTGTGAAAAAATATCCTGCTACCGCTCCTGTTTTCATGCAATTTGGCATGGGCTGCCTCGGTTGCGCTGCTGCTCGCTTCGAAAATATCGAACAAGGCGCTGTTGTTCACGGCATTGACGTAGACGCACTCATGGCTGCACTCAATAAGGTGGCTGAAGAAGCATAAAGCTCACCGCAGTACTACAAAACACCACTAATAAAAAAGAGCAAGATTACCCTATTACTTATTGGGTGTCTTGTTCTTTTTTATTACACTTTATATGATGATTTTTCAATTTTTTCTCTACCTTAACTCTTATATGCGTAAAGCCTCCAGCACGAAAACGTAATGAGCCCTACTTTATGCACACCCCAAACCCCGTGGGTTGCGCGTGGGTTGAAAAATATATAAAATTTGGTAAGATTCGGAACACTAACCAAAAAGAAAAAGCCCACAAATACGCGATTTGAGCGGATTTGTAAGGCTTTGACTTTTTTATTTGATTAGTGGGTAATAAGCCGGGTTCTGTATTAGTAATCATCTATCTCGAATTTGTGTTACCACAAATCTCTAGCGACCTACCCAAAACAGAACGGGTCATTCTATTGTTTTTATTAGGTCTTGCTCCGAATGGGGTTTACCTAGCCAACTGGTCACCCAGTTGCTGGTGCGCTCTTACCGCACCGTTTCATCCTTACCTTTTCAGGCGGTTTGTTTTCTGTGGCACTTTCCTTAAGGTCACCCTCACTGGCCGTTAGCCAGCATCCTACCCTGTGGAGCCCGGACTTTCCTCAGCTTGCGCCGCGATCACTGCCCACTAACCTTAAATATTATAGTTGGTTGCGTGATAATTTTCAAGGCTTAGAATGCACTTAACGCATCTTTTGCCAACTCGGTAACGCATTTGTTTTGCACTTCGCCATTTTGGTAAATGGTAGCAATTCTATTATCTTCACACCATGCTTGAAGCAAGTCTTTCATTGTGTCTTGCGGATAAGCTTTGCAAAAAATGGATGCGTAGGCATGAAGCTCTGCTTCATCGTAGCGTTCGAACCATGTCATGGTGTTTGGCAAAAATTCCATAACCTTGTCCGAATGATGTTCCATCATTTGTGGTAAAGTCCAATATAGACCTGCAAAGCAAATTTCATTCAAATCGCAATGGTAAAACCAAGGGCCAAGAAATTCACGAAATTGCTTTCCTGGCACATTGGCAACAATGCTTCCAATCACTTCAGCGGAAGCCCAAGGCACATTGGCGCTTTCTTCACACATTTGCCAAGTGAAGCGTCTTATAATGTTACGGAATAAATCATCCTGCTCTGGGGCATGGCTGCCTGCAAGCTTGCCAATAAATTCAATGGCGCGCCAACGCGTAATTTCGTGTGGCATCCCATATACATGCATTTGGAGCATGCGTGATGTTGTGGCAGCACTTTCGTTAAAGCACGCTTCAACGATGTCATAATCTCCAATTTGCAATGCTTTTTGAATTTCTTTTCTGATGTTCATGGCTGTGCCCTCTACTAGCTGTTCATGATTTGAACAAGCATATTATTATAGATATTTTCCCCATAACCATTTCCTGGTACAGCCCACTTTCCGTTTAAATCTGTAAGATAAGTAGCTGTACCTCTATTGCCGTGAGCAAAGCGGCCATCAACCAATTCGCAACCTGCTGGAAGTGCGGCTGTGGTTGCGTAAGAGTACATGTGCTGAATATGCGCTTCTACGCCTGTTGCTACAGAATCATAACACCAGCCATGAATGCCTACTTGCAAATATGCTTTTTGGTGATTAACAGAAGAGAAATATTGTGATTCCATTTCTTCTTCTGTGGTAGCATGACCAATAGCGCCGAGACCACAATAGTTATTTTGCCAAGGTTTTACTTCATTGCCGTATTGAAAATATCCGGTTTCGAGCAAAGCTTGCGCAAGGGCAACATCACCACGAATGTTGTATTTTTGACCAATGGTGTAGTAATACTCAGCAATGTTTGTTGGGAATGGTACGAACGTGGTGCCATTAGCAGCACATTTTTGGCGAAGTTCAACTTCCTTGTTGGTAAGGTAACGTTGCATTTGCTCTAAGCTAGAATAGCTTGCGCCTTGAAGCGTCACTTCATCAGCACTTTGTGGCTTTCCACTTTGCGTATTCCCGTTTTCGTTAGAACCATTGTTGCTGCTTGTAGAAATCATCACGGTTTGGCTATTTTGATTCCACTCTACATCAGCCCCTAGGTTTTCGCTAACAACACGCACTGGCACCATGGTATAACCACTTTGGGTGATGTATGGCATACCTGTAGAGGTGCTGGTGTTCAGCTTGGTGCCATTTACATAAATTTGTACGCTAGAAGAAACGCCTTGAACAGCACTAAGATCCGTGTTAATCAAAACACTTCGGGTATCATTGTCCCACTCTACATCGTTGCCCATACCTTCACTTACGAGGCGAAGCGGTACATACACGCGATTATTAATGTTTTGCGGGGATGGTACGCCGGGCTTTGAAAAAACAACATTATTTATAGAAATACTGGCAGAGGCTGCTTCGACAGTAGTTGGTACTGCTACGGAGCCAGCAACCATGACGCCGAGTGTGCAAGTTGCAATAATTTTTTTAAGATTCATCTTCTCATCCTTTCTGTACTACATATTGTAGTTCATACTGCACTTATGGTATCATAAATACTAGTGATTTTCCATTACCAAAGAAAGGTTGATAGAATAATGTCAAATCCACAAGTAGAAATCCTCATGAAAAGTGGCAATACAATGACAGTAGAACTGTATCCTGAAGTTGCCCCAAACACTGTAAACAATTTTTTATTTTTAGCGAACAACGGTTTTTATAATGGACTCACCTTCCACCGTATCATCAGCGGCTTTATGATTCAAGGTGGCGATCCACAAGGCTCTGGTATGGGTGGCCCTGGCTATTCCATTAAGGGTGAATTCAAACAAAACGGCGTAGATAACGATCTTCGTCACGACCGTGGTGTTATCTCTATGGCACGTTCCATGCATCCAGACAGCGCTGGTTCCCAATTCTTTATCATGCACAAAGCTGCTCCACATCTTGATGGTGCTTATGCTGCTTTTGGCAAGCTCGTTGACGGCTTCGATGAATTGGATCGTATTGCAGCTGTACGCACTGGTTTTTCTGATAAGCCTGCAGAATCCGTCGTTATTGATAAGATGACCGTTGTTCTCAATGGCTACGAACCAAAACAACCAGAAGTTATTAAGTAATTTTACACAAAATGCACCAAGCAGAAGATCATCGAACCTTTGGCTTAACAGTGATAATGAACTAATTCACTTATCAACTGTTAGCTGACGGGTTTTGGGTGCATACAGAACTCCCGTCTGATTCCTAACAGGAATTGGGCGGGAGTTTTTCCTTTCAAAATACATATATCGGAGGACAACACCATGAATAATATGATTTCCTGTGAATTTAACATCGACACCGCCTGTGTGGAGCTTCGCTACACTGACGGCAGCATGATTTCCATTGACTGCACCGCCGTGGAGAACGAGGTTGCAGACAATATGTACCAGAGGTCAGAGCTGGACTGGCTGATTTACAATGACCCGGCAGCCTATGCAGATTTAATTCTCAACGGCGACCCGGAAACATACCTAAAAACCGTAACAGAATATAAACCTTTGGACTGATACCAGAGATAACGCAAGCCGCCTGTGCGGGCATGAGAAACGCTCGTACAGGCGGCTTTTGAAATATCATGTGTTGGAAAGGAATTCTTAAAGTTCATTGATTGTGTCAGTAACAGCCATGCTTCGCATCCTCTTTGACGGCGTATACACAGCCAAAATGCAGGAAGCAGAAATCAATAGAACGATAATCCCCATTGGGATTACAGGAACTTCCCATGACCCTCCGAAGTGTGTGACAATTACTTTCACATAAATCAGATAGTGAAGCAGTAGTCCTAAGATGAATCCGGAAACCGTGCCACAGGCTGCATAAGTAACCGCTTCAGCCGTTATCATTTTTGTAATCTGACGATTCTCCATACCAACAGCTCGCATTGCTCCATACTTCTTCATTCTTGCGGACACACTCATTGAAATACTGTTCATAATGTTTAGCACCGTAATAAAAGAAATGATTGCAAGGAAACCATAAGCTGCGAGCCGGAAAACCCAATAGGAACCATTGACATCACTATTTTCTGCTCGATTATCTGCGAATGAGTAATTGCTTGATAGTTTACGGATTTGGTCAAACGATGCCTTTGGTATATCTTTTTCCAATACCACACTTATCATTGCATAGTCCTGTTCGCCGGTCAGACGTTTATAGGTTTCTTCTGAGCAGATCATTGTTGCCGAACCGCTGACGCTGCCGACTCCCTCGGAAACAATACACCCAATTTCAATTTCTTCATTTCCGATTTTTATTTTGTCCATAAATTGCAAGTCCAAGTTGAACAGTAAAAAATCAAGTCGCACTATTTTCTGCATTTGAATATACTGCATCTAAAAAGCTGTCAAACAGCTCCTCGGGTGTTGCATATTCCAGT
>CAKQDL010000004.1 GCA_934229395.1 uncultured Peptococcaceae bacterium
GTATTAACGCCATTCGAAAAGCACCAACAAGCACTTGCAGCATAAATAAAAACTGCCAAAAGCAGAGCCTTTGGCAGTATAAAAATCTTATATTATTTCACTGTTCTATTGACGGGAAGCACACCAGAAGGGGAAGGCTTATTCTATTCATTTGAAGTCTGTATGTCTATTTCCCGCTCGTCCGCTTTTTTATTTTTCCAAGAGTTTTTCAATCACAGCTTTGGCGTCCATATTGATAGAGGTGGATTTGTCTGCAATAGGAACGGGGATTTCTGGGTAGGCGATTTCTTCTTCGCTGTCGGGATAATCGACTGTGACGCGGAAAAAATCCACCTTGTCTTTGTCGCGTTCGCCGACGATGCGTTCAAAGGGCACTCGGATGACACCGGCAGAGTTAAAACCAACGCCAAACTCAACAATGCAGGTTTTCCCCATCTCGCTTTCCTTTAAAAAGGCGCGGTAGCGCGCTTCTTGTGCTTCGTGGGCTTGGGTGTCGCGAAAGGCCATTGTAAGTGGTGCTCCGCAGCGTGGGCAATGCGGCCAGTGCGCAGGCGCTAGACAACAGCTTTCGTCCACAAAGGGAAGAACCGCCTCTACCCAGTCCTCTATGGGATAAGTGTCCTTAGTGCACTCGTCTGTGCAAAGGAGGGGGCCATAGCTGCCTTGGGCTTCAAAAATGCGTTCTCGTGGGAAACCAGCCTTTATAAATTGCTCGTCAACGTTGGAGGTAATGACATGGTAGTTTTTCCCTTCCAAAAGATGCAAAAGCTCGCCATAGAGAGCCAAAGGCGGCATATCTATGAGCATGGTTTTGATGTGGCGGGCCAAATAGCCCCAGCGTTGGCCCTCTAGCCATCCCTTGTAGCTAAAGGTTTGATAATCACTGTGCACGCCCTGGGCCCAAAGGGCGGGGTAATCGCGCTTAAAGGCTTTTTCATCGGCAAAGCTCAGGCCCGCCGCTGCCGAAAGGCCAGCGCCGGCGCCAATGAGCACATAGTCGGCGCTCTCTAGTGCCTGATGCAGTTTTTCTATATTTTCCATGGTAGCTCCTTTCAAAAAAGGGGCCGTCACTCAGACAGCCCCATGCTTTATTCAACCGACTTCAAGGATTCGGCCATGTGGATTTTGGAAATTTTCTTTTTCATAATGAATTGGGTAATCACGGCAAAGACCATGGTGAGCACAAAGGCAATGAGGTATTTGTCTGGCGCTATCACAATGTCAAAGCGCAAGCCATCCACATTGATTTGCGTCATCACAAAGTAATGTAGTGCCTTCCCTAGTCCAAGGCCAAAAAGGGCACCAATCATGGTAAGAATGGTGTTTTCGCGGAACACGTAGGCATTGGTTTCCTTGGTGTAGAAGCCCAAGACCTTCAAGGTAGCAATTTCGCGAATGCGCTCGCTGATGTTGATGTTGGTGAGGTTGTAAAGCACGATAAAGGCCAGAGCGCCTGCACAGCAGATAATCACAAAGATGATGAGGTCGAGGCTGTCGAGCATATCGCTGAACATATCCATCGAATCTTCAGAAAGGGACACGTTGGTGACCTTTTCATTTTCCATCATCTTGGCTGCCACCTCAGATTTATTCACGCCGTCGGCAAAATCGATGTAGGCAAAGTTGATTTCGCCCTTATCGAAGCCTTCTTTTAAGGTGTCACGGCTGATGTAGACGTTGTTTGAAATGTAGTTGTCAAAGACGCCACTCACGGTGAGGGTCTTTTCATACATGCTCGTGTCGTAAAGAGTGATGGTGTCCCCGGCTTCAACGCCCAAGCGGTCAGCCGTGCCACGGTCTAGGAGGATTTCGTCTTTTTTCGGGAAGGAGAGTGTTTCGTCGCCATCGTGCCAATCAAAGAAGGCACTGTAATCGCCCGCCTCTGGTGCGTTCACCGATACTGAATGGGTGACGTTGTTGGCAGAAATATCCATCGTAAGGCGCGTGGAATAAAGACTTGCGTCGATGTCCTCCTTAAACTTTTCGGCTTGTGCCGTACGTTCCTTTTCGCTTGGCGCGTCAGAGAAGCTTTCGGTGGCATCGTAAACATCGATGGTTGTGTATTGGATATCGCCCACGCCTACAAAGTTGGCTTGAAGGCCCAAGGCTGCTACAATGAGCGCCGTGCATCCGCCAATGCCCAAAACCATCATAAAGAAGCGCCCCTTATAGCGGAAGAGGTTGCGCACAGTGATTTTTTGCAAAAAGCTCAGGCGTGACCAAAATGGTGTAATGCGTTCGAGCAGGTTGCGCTTGCCAGCCTTTGGTGCCTTTGGGCGAATGAGGTTGGCGGCTGTTTTGGCCAAATCGTTGCGGCCGCAAATCCACGTAACACCCATGGTGCAGAAGATGGCCACCACAATGGCCGTTACAAAGAGTGGCACATCAAAGAGATACGGCAGCTTTTCTGGGAAAGCATAATAGGTACTGTAGGCGCTCCAAAAGACAGCTGGAAGGCCAATGGTCCCGGCAAAGAAACCAAGAAGCGCGCCCAAAATGCCGGAAGAGCCTGAGTAAATCAGATACTTGCCTAAAATAGCCGTGCTCGAATAGCCCATGGATTTGAGCACGCCAATTTGTGTGCGTTGCTCGTTCATCATACGTGTCATGGTGGTGATGCACACCAAGGCCGCCACGAGGAAGAAGAAAATTGGGAAGACCTTGGCCACGCCGCTTATGATGGAGGAATCGTTTTTGAAGAACTGATAGCCCATATCCTCGTTGCGCGTCATCACATACACGTCTGGCTCATCAGGTGTTTTTTCGTCCAAGTCATCCAAAGCCGCTTGGGCTTTTTTTGCGCCCTCGCGCGCTTCTTTGAGCATCTCGTCTGTGGCGCCGGCAGCCTCGCCCATTTTTATAGCGTCGTTGGCTTTTTTGAGAGCTGCTGTGGCTTCCTTGCGCCCGTCCTCAATCTCTTCCATGACGTCGTCATAGTGCGCCGTGGCCAGGGCCAAGGTGGCGTCTTCGATAGCGTCCTCTTGAGCGTCTATGGCATCGTCGTAGGTATCGCTATACATTACGCCCTCGGCATCGCTCAAAAGATAGACCTCGCTGTAATACTCGGAGGTGTAGTTGTCCTCAGGCACATAGAACACGCTTTTGACCTCGCCAGAGCCAATATCGGTGGCAATGCGGCCAAGGCGCATATTAAGGGGTGAATCACAAACACCAACAATGGTCATCTCGTGCTCTTTAAGCGCATCCAAGGTATCTTTGGTGTTGTCCTTGGTGATGGTGATGGTTTTACCGATGTCGTCTTCGTCATAATAGGCATTATCGGCCAAGCATTCGTTGGCATTTTTTGGCATACGCCCACTTTTTACCAATGGCTCATTCACGCCATCGGCAATAGATAAAAAGCGGCCTACAAATTCGCTGTCGCCGCCATCCTTGGCAAAAGCATCAAGCCTATAGGCGCCGGCGGCCTTTGTGACGTGGTCTTCCTTGGCCAAGGCCGCCACATCGTCATCATCAAAGCCCATGGTGGAAATAAGACGAAAATCGTAGTAGCCCTGTTTCTCAAGGTAGTCATTGGCCGAGGAAACCATCGTTTCCTCGCTCACCATAAGCCCCGACATAAAGCCAACACCTAGGGCCACAATGGCCATAATGGCGATGTAGCGACCAAAGCTGGACTTGATTTCCCTGAGTGCTGACTTGAGTAAGCTTTTTGTCATCCTACTCACCTACCATTCAATATCATCAATAGACATTGGATTGGCATTGAGCTCCACGCTTTCCACCTGTCCGCTTCGTACGTGAACCACGCGGTCGGCCATTGGGCAAAGGGCGAGGTTGTGGGTCACGATGACAACGGTCATCTTGTTTTTGCGGCTTGTTTCCTGCAAGAGCTTCAAAATCAGCTTGCCTGTGTTGTAGTCCAAGGCCCCTGTTGGCTCGTCGCACAAAAGGAGCTTTGGATTTTTGGCCAAGGCACGGGCAATGGCCACGCGCTGCTGTTCGCCGCCAGAAAGCTGGGCTGGGAAGTTGTCCATGCGTCCCTCAAGGCCAACCTCCGCAAGCACCGTGGCTGGATTGGCTGGATTTTTGCCAATTTGGGTGGCAAGCTCTACATTTTCCAGCGCTGTAAGGTTTGGAATAAGGTTGTAAAATTGAAACACAAAGCCAATATCGTCGCGGCGGTAGGTGGTGAGTGTCTTGTCGCCATAGGTGGCAATGTTTTTGCCATCGAGCCACACCTCGCCAGATGTGAGGCTGTCCATCCCGCCTAAAATATTGAGCAGCGTCGTCTTGCCGGCCCCAGAGGCGCCGACAATCACACAAATTTCGCCTTCGTTGATGTCGAAGGTGGCGTCCTTTAGGGCGTCAATATCTACAGAACCTACGTGATAGGTTTTTTTGACCGCGCGTAGGCTAATAAAAGGTTCCATGCGAACCATCCTCTCTTATATCTTTACTATACTTCATTATAACACGTTCCGCAGCGCGCGACACGCTACAAATCCTCAGAGCTGTCATCCCACAAAAAAGCCCCGCTACGCGAGCGGGGCTGATGAAGCATTTTTGTGGATAACGGTGCTTTTCTCTTATTCTTCTGTATGAACGTCGAAATTGGCTGGCGCTGGGCGATTTTGTTGCATAGAATCAATAGATTTTTGAATATCAGCGCGGCCTTCTTGTACCACTTCGTAGTAAACGGTGAGTTGGTTTTCAAGCTTGTCCATCAAATCATGGGCATACAAAAAGGCACCTTCGATGATTTCGTGGGCTTGGTCGTTGGCGTGGTTCATGATGTTTTCGGCTTCAGCATTGGCAAGGCGAACGATTTCATCCTCAGCAATGAGGTTTTTCGCGTGTTCCTTGGCAGCCTGCACAATTTTGTCGTGCTCTTCTTGGGCTGCAGCGATGATGCGCTCTTCGTCTTTTTTAATCCATTGCGCGTCTTGCACAGCAACTGGAATGGCGTTGCGAAGCTCATCAATGAGTTCGTACACTGCTGTTTCATCAAGGATGATTTGTTCCTTGTTGAAAACAGGTTGCTTGGCATTTTCTGCCATATAGGCTAATTTGTCAATTAAATCTAAGATTTCCATAATAGTACCTCCAGCATTATTCTGACAATCTAAAGAAATTTAGTACCGTATCTCCGTAGGTTTTGCTTTTATATAGCTCTAATTCGTCCATGTTGGGCGAAAAAGGTATACTTTTCGAGTGTTCTGAAACGAGTATAGCATATTTTGATAATAATTGATACTTTATCAAGGAAAAAAAGACATCCTCGTAGAGATTTTTGCGATAAGGCGGATCGAGAAAAACAAGGTCAAATTTCTCGCCGGCGAGGCTAGATAAAACGCTGCGCGCATCACCTTGAATGACGCGTGTGCGGTCCTCTAAGCGCAGCTTTTTGATGTTGGCGCGAATGACCTTGATGGCTTGGGGATCATTTTCTATAAAAACGGCACGGCTGGCGCCACGGCTCAGTGCCTCTAAACCCAAATTGCCGGTGCCTGCAAAAGCGTCAAGGACCACAGCCTCTGGCTCAATGTCCATTTGAATAACGTTAAAAAGCCCTTCCTTGACGCGGTCGGCCGTTGGGCGTGTGTTCATGCCTGGCACCGCATCGAGTTTGGTGCCACGGTTGTTTCCTGCTATGATTCTCATACTATCTCCTATGGAATGATTTTTTTGTCGATGGTGCTAATCATCACTTGTGCGCCTTCTGTAAGCTGGCTTTCATTCAGCTCGTGCGCGATTTGGCTCGCTATGGCCAGCTCTCTTTGGTGAAATCCTGGGCGTGCCAAATGGAAAAGGCCCTGCCCATGCTGGCGCATACCGAGGAGCTCCCCGGGCCCGCGCTGGCGCAAATCCTCTTCAGCAATTGCAAAGCCATCGTTAGAGGTGGCCATAAGCTTGAGCCGCGCCTGACTTTCCTTGCTTGTGGCATCGCTCACTAGGATGCAGTAGCTTTTTTCTGCCCCTCTCCCCACGCGTCCGCGCAGCTGGTGCAATTGGGCCAGGCCAAAGCGCTCGGCGTTCATCACAACCATCACCGTAGCGTTTGGCACATCAACACCCACTTCAATAACGGTGGTCGATACCAGTGCGTCCAGCTCGCCATCGCAGAAGGCGCGCATCACCTCTGTTTTTTCGTCGGCCTTCATGCGCCCGTGCAAGAGGCCCACGCGAAAGCCCAAAAGATGGCTTTTGTTCAAGCTTTCGGCCAAACGGGTGGCGTTTTCTAGGTCCATGACCTCACTTTCCTCTACCAAGGGGCAGACGATGAAGACCTGGCGTCCGCGACCTAGCTCCTCGCGTATAAAGCCATACATGGCACCGAGGCGTGGCGAATTGATCCACATGGTTTGGATTTTTTTGCGGTTGGCTGGCATCTCGTCAATCACCGTCAGCGCCAAATTGCCATAGACCGTGAGGGCCAAGGAACGCGGAATCGGCGTGGCGGTGGTCACTAGTAAATCCGGATGGTTGCCTTTTTTTTCTAGGGCGTCACGCTGGCGCACCCCAAAACGGTGCTGCTCGTCAATGACCACAAGGCTCAAGTCGCGAAAGACAACAGGGTCCTCCAAAAGGGCATGGGTGCCTATAATGGCATCAATATCGCCTGCAGCAAGCTTGGCCAATACCTCGTTCTTTTCCTTTTTCTTGAGGCTCCCTGTAAGGAGGCCCACGCGCACACCAAGAGGTTCAAAGGCAGCCACAGCCCCCTTATAATGCTGGCGCGCCAAGACATCCGTTGGCGCCATAAGGGCCGCTTGCTTGCCATTAGAGATGGCTAGGAGCATGGCGTAGAAAGCCACATTCGTTTTGCCACTCCCTACATCGCCCTGAAGCAGGCGGTGCATTTGGCTTTCCTCGCTCATATCGTGTACAATGTCATGGATGGCGCGCTTTTGGGCACCTGTGAGGTCGTAGGGCAAGCGGGACACAAAATCATCGGCCAAATGGGGCAGGGCCGTGTGGGCAAAACCACCATTTTTTTTACGCTTGTTGACCTCGCCCCAAAGGGTCAGGGCTAGAAATTCATAAATAATGAGGTTTTCCATGGCCATGGAAGCGTCCGCCATATCCTCTGGATGGTGCATTCGGTAAATGGCCTCGCGGTAGCGCAAAAGGCCATGGCGGCGACGCACCTCTTCATCCATAGGCTCGGGCAAATCGCTAAGGGCCGAAAGGCCACGGTCGACCACGCGCATAACATCGACTTTCGTGAGCCCATCTGTTAAACTATAAATCGGATGAAGACTGAGGGCCTTTTTTAAATCGTTCTCGTTAGAAATAACGCACCATTCGTTGACGCTGATTTGCAGGCCGTAGCGCGTATCCACGCGCCCATAAACCAAGACCTTCGTGCCTGGAAACACAGAGCGCGTCACCTGGCCACCAAACCAGGTAACAGCAATTTCGCCCTGCTCGCCGCTTAAAATGGCGCGGGTCATTTTAAGCCCCCTGCGTTGGGTGCTTACATTTTCCAAATGCAAGACCACGCCCACAAAAACGGCGTGCTCCACCTCATAAAGGGCGCTCACAGGCAAAAGCTGGCTCCAGTCCTCATAACGATAAGGATAAAAATGCACAGCATCATAGAGGGAATATATCCCCAGCTTGTGCAAAAGTGCTTCTTTTTTGGGGCCAATTTTGGGCACGGTCCCAACCCCATCTGTTAAATGCGCCATCTCACCACCCCTTACCTTGGAGGTTCTTATGAAAAAATATTCTACATTTCTCTTTGATTTTGACGGTACGCTCCTAGACAGCAACAACCACGTCATCAGCTGCTTCAAAAAAGCCTTTATGGAAACCGTTGGCTACGCGCCTACAGACGCCGAAATCACCGCCACCTTTGGTATTCCCTTGGCCAAGGCTCTCCGTGACCTCAATCCCGAGCACGCCGAAGAGATTTTGGATTGCTACCGCAAGCATTCCGATGCCTTGGGCTTCTCTCTATTGCGTTCCTTCGAGGGTGCGCGCGATTTGCTCAAGGGCCTAAAGGAAAAAGGCGCCACCGTGGCCATTGTCACAGGCAAAAAAGAAATCAACGCCGCGCCACAAATGGCCTTTATTGGTATTGATGCCTATGTGGACTTGCTCGTTGGGCCAGAGCGCACCGTGCTCCATAAGCCCAACCCAGCGCCAATAGAATTTGCCCTAGAGGCCTTGGGTGCCCAAAGAGAGGACGCCATCATGATTGGCGATAGCCCCAACGACATCCTCTGCGGCAAGAACGCCCAGGTAGATACCATGGGCGTGCGCTTTACTGCCCTGCCTCTTGAGCTTCTCCTGGCCACCGAGCCTGATTATATGGTCGATGACCTCGCCGACATTTTGGATTTTGCGCGCTGATTATTTGCAGCGCTCAATCAAGGCTTCGTACACAGGCTCCGACACAAAATCGCGAATATCACCGTGAAGAGAGGCAATGTTACGAATCATGCTTGAGGACACGAGGGAATAGTCGCCATCGGCGGTAAAAAAGACGGTGTCGATATCTGGATTGAGATGGCGGTTAAAAGAGGCCATCTGCATTTCGTATTCAAAATCGGTAATCACACGCAGCCCGCGGACAATGGCCACTGCATTTCGGTTCTTGGCATAATCGACCAAGAGGCCGGAGAATTTCTCAGTCTCTACATTGTCCCACTCTAGGGTGCTCTTTTTGACCAAATCCACGCGCTCGTCCACCGTGAAGAGGGTTTGCTTGTAGGTTTCTTCGGCAACGGCGATGTAGACCTTGTCAAAAAGTCCAGCCGCGCGTTCGATGATGGACATATGTCCACGAGTGATTGGATCAAAGGTGCCTGAGTATACTGCGATTTTCATGTGTATCTTCCTTACTATAATGGTATCAATTCATACGTCTATGAATCCCTACCATATTAACACAAAAAGCCACGGCGTTCACTAGAAAATATCTAGCGCGCGCCGTGGCTTTCTTATACACGTTTTATGTTGATGTTTTCTGGGCCAAAAAACTCACGCATTTTAAGCCATAGGCCGTCGTCCTCTTCCACCCAATAGCGCTCGTTTAGGAGCACCATGCGCCCCTTTGGCATATAGCAAAGGTATACGGGCACACGGCCGCGCGCTTCTTTTGTGAGGAAAGTGAGGACCATTTCGTCGTCATAGGTCAAGCTATCTGCAATTTTTACAAAGACCTTGAGGTCGGCATCCTTCATAGCGTCGGGCGTTTTTTCTAATGGCGCTAGGCTTTCTAAAAAGAGCTTGGTTTCGTCCTCGCTGGCACTCACACGGCCTGTAGCCACGACAATGGTGTTTTCTACAAGCTCTGGGCGCACCTCGGGCAGGGTGCGTGGGAAAATGAGCACCTCGATATCGCCCGCACGGTCGCTTAGAAGAGCGTGGGCCATGAGGTCACCTTTTTTGGTGGTTTGCATTTTTACACCGGTCAAAATCCCGCACAGCGTCACCTTGGCGTTGTCGAAGGTTTGGGTGATGTCGCCAATGGAGCAACTGGCGTATTTTTTAACCTCCGCTGTGTAATTGTCCATCGGGTGACCACTCACATACATTCCCAAAAGCTCTTTTTCGTCGCGAAGGCGCTCCATAGGCTCCATTTGGATGGCCTTAGGAATATCCACCGTCACCTTGTCCATGGATGGGCCCTCGACAAAATCGAAGAGGGACATTTGGTTGGAGTTGCGCGCCTTTTGGATTTGCTGCGACTGGGCAAAGCATTCGTCTAAAACAGCCAAGAGGCTTTGGTTGCCCTGACCCAGGGAGTCAAAGGCACCGGCACGAATGAGGTTTTCCACCACACGCTTGGTGAGGTTGCCGCCAACGGAGGCACGGGTGCAAAAATCCTGGAAGCTCGCAAACGGCGCTTCTTCGCGCGCCTCGGTAATCATTTCTACAGGACGCGCGCCCACACCCTTGATGGCGCTCATGCCAAAGCGGATGCCCTCGTCGGTGGCTGTAAAGTTCACACCGCTGGCGTTGATATCCGGCGGGAGCACGTCAATGCCTAGGCGACGGCACTCGTCAATATAAAAAGTCACCTTATCCAAGCGGTCAATGAAGGAGTTCATGGTTTCGGCCATAAATTCTTTTGGATAATGGGCCTTGAGCCACGCCGTTTGGAAGGCCAAAACACCATAGCAAGCGCTGTGGCTCTTGTTGAAGCCGTAGCCGGCAAAGTATTCAATGAGCTCAAACACCTTTTGGGCCACCTCGCGGCTCGTACCACCCTTTTCGGCACCGTCAATAAACTGAGTTTTGTAGCCAGCGATGATTTCTGGCTTTTTCTTGCCCATGGCGCGGCGGAGCATATCCGCCTCGCCCAGGGTAAAGCCCGAAAGGCTGGAGGCAATTTGCATAACCTGCTCTTGGTAGAGAATGACGCCATAGGTGGTGTTAAGTATGGGCTCAAGCTTTGGATCGAGGTAGGTAATCTCGGCCTCACCGTGCTTGCGCTTAATAAAGTCGTCCACCATCCCGCTGCCCAAAGGTCCTGGTCGGTAGAGGGCCACTAAGGCGATGATGTCCTCCAAATTGTTTGGCTTGAGCTCCTTTAAAATGGCGCGCAGCCCACTGCCTTCAAGCTGGAAGACGCCAATGGAATCGCCCACAGAGAGCATCTCGTAGGTTTGGGGATCGTTTTCGTCGATGGTCGCAAAATCCACCGTCACGCCGTGGCGCGTCTTGATGGAATCAATGGTTTTATTGATGACGGTGAGGGTACGCAGACCCAAAAAGTCCATTTTTAAAAGGCCAATGGCTTCTACATCATCCTTTGGGTACTGGGTGATGATGCCATCTTCCTTGGTTTTTTGCAGTGGCAAATAATGCTGGGCCGGCTCATCACTAATAACCACCCCGGCTGCGTGGGTACCGGCGTTGCGAGGCAGCCCCTCTAGGCTTTTGGCCAGCTCAATCATGCGCGCGATATCGGCGTCTGTTTCAATGAGTTCCTTGAGCTCGTCACTGGCTGCAATGGCCTTGTCTAGGGTCATGCCGAGCTCGCCAGGAATCAGCTTAGCCACCTTGTTGACCACGCTCAGTGGTATATCCAGCACGCGCCCCACATCGCGCACAGCCCCCTTGGCCAGCATTGAGCCAAAGGTGATGATTTGGGTCACATGGTCGGCGCCGTATTTTTCAGCTACATAGTCAATGACCTCTGAGCGGCGCTCGTAGCAAAAATCAATGTCAATATCTGGCATGCTCACGCGTTCAGGATTGAGAAAACGTTCAAAGAGGAGCTGATATTTGAGGGGGTCAATGTCTGTAATGGCTAAAAGGTAGCTGACAATGCTCCCGGCCGCAGAGCCACGCCCTGGCCCTACAAAAATGCCATTTTGCTTGGCAAAGTTGATAAAATCCCAAACAATGAGAAAATAGGTGTTGTAGCCCATGTGGTCAATCACACCCAGCTCATAATCCAAGCGCTCATAGACCTCGCTCGTGGCGTTGGGATAACGTTTCTTCACGCCTTCCTCACACAAATGGCGCAAATAGCTCTTGTCGTCAAAGCCCTCTGGCGTAGCGAAGCGCGGCATAAAATTAGTGCCTAGGGTAAAATCGAAGTTGCATTTTTCGGCCACGCGCACTGTTTCGTCCAAGGCCTCGGCATCATCAGGGAGCATACGAAGCATTTCATCGTAGCTTTTGAAATAATACTCACTACCGCTAAAGCGCATACGGTTTTCTGCGGCCACGGTGGTGCCTGTTTGGATGCACAGCATGATGTCCTGCACCTCGGCATCCTCTGCGCGTACATAATGGTTGTCGTTGGTGGCCACCATGCGTATCCCAAGCTCTGCGCTCAGGGCATGAATGCCATCGTTGACGGCAATTTGCTCTGGGATACCGTGGTTTTGCAGCTCAAGATAATAGTCCTCGCCAAAGAGATCTTGGTACCATTTTGCTGCCTCCCGCGCTCCTTCCATATCGCCCTCCATCAAACGCTGTGGAATCTCGCCACCGAGGCAGGCGCTCATAGCAATGAGCCCCTCGTGGTGTTCCGCAAGGAGTGCACGGTCCACACGTGGATGATAGTAGAAGCCATCAATCGAGGCCTCCGATACAAGGGCGCAAATGTTGCGGTAGCCCACTTCATTTTTTACAAGCAAAACAAGGTGGTACGGCGATGCGTCCACCTTGCTTTCCTTATCAAAGCGCGTGCGCGGTGCTACATAGACCTCGCAGCCAATGATTGGTTTGATGTTTTCTTTTTTGCAGGCGCGGTAAAACTCCACGGCACCATACATCACACCGTGGTCTGTGAGCGCCAAGGCTGGCATGCCCAGTTCCTTGGCGCGCGCCACCTCGTCACTGATGCGACCAGCGCCGTCCAAGAGAGAATAGGCTGTGTGGTTGTGTAAGTGTACAAAGGGCTTCATTGCTCTTCCTAGCCTTCCTTAATAAGCATATCCACGCTGCTTAGTGCCACCAGCTTGCCATCAACGGTTTCAATACGCACCGAGGCGTGATGGGCGCCGTTGAACACGCTCAAAACTGGCAGGATGTAAATGTCCTCATCGGCGCCAATTTCGCAAAAGAAACGTGTGCCAATTTGATACACCTGGCCTGTGAGGTTTTTGACCACGCGCAAGGCAATCACTGCTGCGTTGGAGGCAAAAATATCGCACGAACCAATAGAGAGGATACCGTTTTCGTCGAGCATCGTTGGCATAACGCGGCCAGACAAAATAACGTCTGGCTCTCTGGCTACCATAGAAAAGCCGCTCATGGTGATGTTGTCTGAGGTATCGCCTAGGTGCGGCTGTTTTTGCATGGTTTGCTGGGTTTCGATAAAATCCTTAAGGCCCACCACGCCAATGAGCACGTTATTTTTGTCCACAACCGAAACGAGCTCCACCTTTTCTAGCACCAAAAGGCGCCCCAAATAGCTCACCAGGGTATCTGGATGAACCACCACAGGCTGCGGCGTCATAACCTCATCGATATAGGTCGAGTCGCTCGCGCCTGTAACGTCATAGGCAGTGACCATCCCTTCCAAACGTCCCTCGGCATCAACAACAGGAAATTCTCTATGGCCTGTTTGCAGGCTCAATTCGTGCCAATCGCTCACCGAATCGTAAGGATGGAGCACATAAGGATCTGTGGTCATAATGTCGTTGATGGTCACAAGCTCTCTTTCCTGCACGCGCTCTACAATGGCTTGGTTGATGGCGATGATGGCATCAAAAATATCATAAGGCGTGGCAATCACCACCATGTCTTCAGGCAGGGCCATAATGCGTCCGTGAATGCTGATGTCGCTGCCGCCGCAAAGCATCACCGGCAGCTCGTTGCTTGCTGCGTAGTCCATCATCTCTTGATCATACACGCCAATGAGCATGGTGGATGGGCGTGGGTTCTTTTCCTTGAGTTGCTCCAAATTGCCAGCCACATAAAAGGCCTTTGGCGCCACACCGCTTTTGCCCGCACCGCGCATCAGGCGCCCTTCTACAATGTTGGCAATTTCGGCAAAGGTCAAGGAATCAATGCTGCGCTCCTTTTTTTGCTCAATGCGCATGGTGCCAACCTTTGGAATGGACGAAACAAGGCCTTGATTCTCTGCGTCCTTAATGGCGCGATACACCGTGCCTTCGCTGATGTTCATGCGTCGTGCGAGCTGACGTACCGAAACCTTTTCCCCTACATCCAATCCTTCTATATATTCTATCACTATGTCATGCTTCGTTTTTTGCATCTCGCACCTCTTTCTAAAATGTAAAAAAGCCTTTGTCCCTAAAGACAAAGGCTCTTTTTTGAATGCGATTCTTATTTTGTCAAATGGGACTCAGATTTTTTGAATTATTCTTCGTCCAATTCATCTTCGAGGACGATTTCATCATCTGCAGTTTCGTCATAATCATCCTTGCCAACAACTGCAACAACAGCATCGCAATTTGGGCAAAGAACTTCTACTGGTTCATCGTAGTCGCCATGGTAGTAGCCAATGGCTTCGCCGCAAACTGGGCACTGTGTTTCAACAAAAAGATCGTCATCAAAATAGTCATCATCGTCATCGTCAAAGTCACCAATTACGATGTCTTCGAGATCGCCGAGATCTTCGTCGATGGCTTCTGCGTATTCAGTCAGCTCGTGAACATATTCTTCAAGAGATTCAATTTCTTCTGCCATGTCGTTAAGGCATTGCAAAAGTGCAGTCACAAAATCACCTTTGAGCTCATCCTTGGTAAGGCCCTTACCTTCTGCTAAACCCTTTAAGTATGCTGCTTGTTGTGATAAATCCATTGTCGAAGCCCCTTTCAGCTTAGATAAACTTATGCGCGTTCGATGTAGTTGCCAGTACGGGTGTCGATGCGAAGTACATCGCCAGTATTTACAAAGAATGGTACGTTTACAACAACGCCGGTTTCCATGGTTGCTGGCTTGGTACCACCAGATTGGGTGTCGCCCTTGATGCCTGGTTCGGTTTCAGTAACGGTAAGCTCAACAGTGTTTGGAAGTTCGATACCGAGCACTTCGCCCTTGTAGCTGTTGATTTGACAGTCCATGTTTTCCTTAAGGTACTTTTCGCCGCCAGCGAGTTGGTCTGGGGTAAGGCTTACTTGTTCATAGGTGTTGTTGTCCATGAACACGTAGAATTCGCCATCGAAGTAGAGATATTGCATCATAGCACGTTCGATGGTTGCCTTTGGCAATTTTTCGCCACCACGGAAGGTCAATTCGGTGGTAGCACCATTCTTAAGGTTTTTCAATTTGGTACGAACAAAGGCTGCGCCTTTACCTGGCTTTACGTGTTGGAACTCGAGAACTTGGCAAGGTGCACCATTGTATTCGATGGTAACGCCTGGTCTGAAATCGTTGGATGAAATCATTCGTTAAACTCCTCCTAAATATTATAACATGCAATTTATTATACCTTAGACAGCTGCAAATAGCAATATTTCAGCCCATAGTCAGACAATAAGAAGCTCTTTTGGTGAGTGGGCGAGGTTATCTACGCCGTTTTCTGTGAGCACAACCAAATCTTCAATGCGCACGCCGCCAATGCCGGGCACGTAAAGCCCTGGCTCTACGCTGATGACGGTGCCGGCTGGAATCTGCTCCTTGACGTTTCTAGAAAATCTTGGCTCCTCGTGAATGTCTAGGCCCACGCTGTGACCCAGGCCGTGGCCAAAGTAGCTGCCAAAGCCAGCCTTATCGAAAATAGCTTGCACATGGTCCTGCATTTTTTCGCCAACCACGCCAGCCTTGGCCATTTTGAGGGCAGATTCTTGGGCGCGCTTGACAAGCTGGTACAAATCCTTTTGGGCGTCGGTCAAGTGGCCTACGCCAATGGTGCGCGTCATATCTGAGCAGTAGCCCTGATAGATGCAGCCGTAGTCCATGACCACAAGGTCACCGGCTTCGATTTTTTTATCGGTAGCCACACCGTGGGGCATGGCAGAGCGCACGCCGCTGGCCACGATGGTGTCAAAGCTCAGGCCGCTCGCCCCTTCCTTGCGCATAGCAAATTCGAGCTCAAAGGCCACTTCCTTTTCGCTCATGCCTGGGCGGATGATGTTTAAAACGTGCTCAAAAGCCTTGTCACCAATGGCCTCTGCCTGACGCAATAGGGCAATTTCGTCCTCGTCCTTGACGGCGCGCAATTTTTCTACGCTGCCCTCAAGAGGAATCAAATTGGCACGGCCAAAGCAGGATTTAAGACGGTCGTAAAAATCAAAGGTCAAATCCTTGGCCTCAAAGCCCAACACCGCCCAACCTTCGGTTTCGCAAAGTTTGGCAATGCTCATTGGTGGGGTAAAGCGTTCGAGCTTCACGAGGTTAAAATGGTAGCTTTGCTGGCGCGCTTGGATGGTGTAGCGCGAATCTGTCAAAATAAAGGCCTTGCTTGGGCTAATCACAAGATAAGCAAAGGTGCCTGTAAAGCCGCTTAAATAGCGAATGTTGGACGCATTTGAAATCAGTACGGCGTCGTAGGCATCTCCCTGACTTCCTAACCATGCTTGAAAACGTTTTAATCTTTCTTCGTATCGCACCTTTTTGGCCTCCTATCGTTTATTAATCTTTTTCCTGCAGCGGCAAATAAATGTGCGCGCTGCTTGTTTGTTCTTTTACCTTACTCAGAGGCAAAATATTTTTGCCCTCAGGCGGTTCCTCGGGTGGATGGGGCATATAAATGCGCGCGGCCTCTATTTTTTTTAGCACAGCCTCGCTCACATCGTTTTTTAGTACCACATCCTCGGCGCGAAGCGCCACGCCCTCACCAATGGTCAGTGTACCATCAATCCACGCTTTTTTGCAACTCAAATTCCCGCCCAGCTCTATGTCGCCTGTACACACCAAGCTCCCCTCGAGCGCAAGGGCACTGCGCAAACGCACACGCACCTTTTTCTTTGTGATTTCGCCTAGATAGATGCTCCCGGCGAGTGGTTCTGTGAGACTTGCACCCTGAGCGAGTATAATCTGGGGGAGCGTGCTCTGTGTGCTCTGCGGGCCAGCGAGTACAACGATGTCCTCCTTTTTATGAAGCCCGAGCCAGCGCGTGGTGACGGGGCGGTTGGCGCTGTTTAAAACAAGGGTATCGCCGCGCACAAAATCCATTCTCGACTCTACGTCAAAGGGCAGCCATTGGCTGTGGTGGACGCGCTTGGCGCCTTCTGCGAGCCAAACTGTGGTTTCTATTTCTAGAGCGCCGTCCGCTTCGCCATCTACCACAACTTTTCTATATTGGCCCTCTAGTGGTGCATCGTCCAAAAGCACGTCACCACTCTTGAGATTGGGCTGCGTTTGCGCGTTTTTTAGGGCCTCTCTTGTGGCGGTGCGGTGCAGCTGCTCAAGCTTTATGCTGTCGATGCGGCTTTGGTTCTCGCCTGTTTTGTTTGCGAGAACCATCATGGTAGTAACCAAGAGCATGGCCAAAATCACACAGGCCATCAGGGTCATAATTAAAATATTGCCTTCTCTTTTCATCATGCACCTACAGGCTGTAGCTCACACTGAGGCGGCTCGTTTTTTCGTCTTCAGTGTTGAAGGAAAAGGCGTCGATGGAGCGAAAATGGCCCTCGTCCTCTAGCCAAACGTAATAATTTTTGAGGCTTTCGCGCGCACCGACAAGGTCCAAGCTCCCCTGCATGGTTTCGGCTTGGGTGGTCATAATCTCCACGCTGAGTCCCATCTCCTGAGCCTTCATGGCGCATTCATACATGGCCTCGCTGCTCGTCCACACCTCAACGGGTGCTGCGCTTTGCACCACCTCTGTTGGAGGCGGCGCCTCGCTTCTGTCGTCTAAGACCTCTGTCCACAAAAAGAGGCCCATGGCCAAAAGGAGGGCATAGATATATACAGGTCTTAAACTCATGATGCACCGCCTCCCTTTTGGCTGATTTGAATGGTGAAGGTGTAATGATAGGCCTTCTCCTCTTGAACCTTGGTGAGCTCTAGGAGTACTGGCGAAAGGGCCGCCTCGCTGGCCTCTAGGCGCTTCATATAATCGGCAGCATCGAGGGCTTCCTTGCAGCTACCGGTGATGGCCAATTGGCTATTTTCTGCTACCTGACTCAGGAGGGTCACACGCTCTGTTTGTTGGGCATAGGCCTCGCTAATGAGGGTGCTGTAATCGCTTTGCACCACGGTCTGTGTCACCGTCTGCGTGTCTTCTTCCTTTGGGCCCACGTCCTCTAACTGCAGGGCCAAAAGAGGGAGAACTACACAAAGCACAAACAAAGCCCAAAACTTTTTATCGTGCACTATGCCTTCCTTTTCGCCCAAAGCCTTGGCGCGCAGAGCTTGAGCAAGGAGAGCTGCCTCGTCCAATTTTTGGCCGTCCCCAGCTTCAAAGCTCGCCACAAAGGGGCTTAGGCCCAAGCCTTTGAGGGCTTCGTGGGCCTCTCTAAGGGCGCTTTGGCTCGTCATGCCACAGCGCGCGTCAATCACGCGTCCTTCGGTCACGGCAAAGGCCACGCTTTTTTCGCCATGTTGGGTGTAATAATAGCCGGCCTCCACGCCTTGCGCACTTTCTGCCACCCACGCATCACATTCACCCACAAAACGCAGGCGCGCGCCATAGGACTTGGCCAAGGCTTGGCGTTTTTTGATTGTACCAGTCCTCACGCCCACGGCTGCATAAAGGCCCTTTTTGGTGCTCGATGCCCCAACCTCACGCGCCCGCACGGCGTGTGGTGCCGTTTTCATATCCACCTCAAGCTTGTTGGCTGCCATGTGCTCTACCGTTGTCTGCACCTTGCTCTTGGGCAAGAGATAGAGTCGGCGCACCACCTCTTCCTCAGGTAGAACCCACACAAAGGCATCGCGCAGGCTCAGGCGTTTTTCCTTAATATAGGCTGAGAGCATTGTCGCAATGTTTTGCGCCTCTGCTTTTTCGCGCCAGCGAAGCGTGCCTTCGCCGTAATAAGAAAGCCACACATCGAGGCCCTCGTTTTCTTCTTTTATAAGGAGCGTTCCCATCACTCCACCTCCTATCCCTTTGCCAACGGTATGGTGCGTGCCACTTGCACCAAGGTACCAGCCTCGCTGCGTCCGCTCAAGGTCACCTCAAGGCTATAAATATCCTCATCCAAGGCGCAGGCCTGGCCATGCTTATTTTTGTAACGCACCCTCATGGCCACCTCTTCATCAATGGCACCCACAAGATAATCGCATACGCTTTCTCGGCGCGCGCCACTGTGATTAGAATCACTTCGCGTACGGTATAGCGTCATGCTCATATTTGGCCGCTCGCTGGGGCTGTCGCTCACAAGCGCAGCACTCGGCACGTCCACCTCATAAATCACCAGGCCATCTTTGCGCACATTGTCGAGGTCGGCACAAAGCAAGCGCAGGGCTGGCGACCATGTGGTGTCTGATAAGTTGTTGCCCATCCTTTGCCAATGCTCTACGTCCACATCCTTGGCCAAACGCACGTCGACCTCGATGGTGTCCATGGCATCGGTGAGCTGGCTTTTGATGTGGGCCTCCTCTTCTCCGGCGCTCATCATCCCCAGGGCTGCTGTGAGGCCGCGCGCCAAGAGGGCGATGAGGATGGCCGAGATAGCCAGCACCACCAAGAGCTCTATGAGCGTAAAGCCGGCGCGCTTAGCCGTCCTTCGCCTGGCAGAGGATAAAGTGGTGGCTTTCGCGCCATTTTGTATTTTCCACAGTAAGCACATAAGCGTCATCCTCCATGCTCGTCTTGTAACGCCATGCACCTTCCAAGGTGCCCTCTTTTTCTTCAGGTGGCGCTGCCTCTAGCTCTACAATGAGCGCCGAAACTGCTTGCGTCATGGCTTCATCCTCGCCTTGGCGCGCCTTCACTTGGTTGGTATCCGAAAAAGCGCGCAGCATCACAACAAAGCAAAGGGCGATGATGCACAGGCACACCAAGGTTTCTAGGAGGGTCATGCCCTGTTTTTGTCTAAGCTTGGTCACTTTTTCCCACCCCCACGCGCACGCGTCCCAAATTGTTCACCACAACGGTGCGCTTTTGACTGCCAAGACGCAGCGTCAACGTGCATTTATAGTAGGCTGTGCCGCGCGGCTTAAAAATAATTTGTCCGCCAAAGGACGAGGCTGAAATCGTCATGCGTTCGTTTAAAAGGTCCCGCTTCTTGCTTTCGGTGGTGCCGTTTTTCTTCACACTGAGGCTGTAACCATCGCCTTGGCTTTTAAAGCTCGCATCTTCACCGCTAGCCCGCGCCTGGGCCTTGAGCCAACGCAAATCCTCTTCAATGATGTAGGCCTGTTCACTCAAAAGCTCGCGGTCGTAAATGGCCGCAAGACGCGGTACGGCCATCGCCAAAACAAGGCCCATGATGGTCAAGACCACCAAAAGCTCCAAGAGGCTAAAACCCTTAGGATAATTTTTCCGCTCTAAAATCGCCTTTTTCATAGATGCTTTCTCCCTTTGCCAGCCACGCGCGCACCTGGCCGTTTTCCACCTCCACCTTGTAGGTGTAGCCCTCGATGGGGCTTTCTAGCCTTTCTTTGAGGCAGCCAGAGCACACGAGGGTCTCTTGGTCATTGGCACTTTGCGTAGGGTAACGGCTGGCGTACATCTCGCCGCCCGACACAAGAATTTGCAAATCCGTTTCTATTGCAAGCGCGCGCGCCTCGCTCACGCGCCCTGTGAGCTTCACACTCACCACGCTCATGAGAATGGCGATGATGCACAAAACCACCACCAGCTCTAAGAGGCTAAAGCCCTTTCTCTTTTTCATTTTGTCCTCCTATTGGTGCAACATCACCTGATACGAATCGAGCACCGGCAAAAAGAGGCCCATGGCCATGAGCAAAATCACCACACCTAGGCCCACCACAGACAGAGGTTCTAAGAGGCGAAGGGCCATAGACGTTTGCTCAAAGAGGATTTTTTCGTAATACTCGGCCGATGCGATCAAGGCTTGGGGCATTTTTCCCACGCGCTCGCTGTTGGCCAAAACACCCTTGGCGAGGTTGGGCACAAAGTCGGCCGCCGCTATGGCCGCCGAAAGCTTACTGCCACGCGCCACAGCCTCCTTGATGGCCACAACCTCGCTGGCAAAAAGGCCCTTGTCAAAATAGGCGCAAAGCTCTTCTAAGGCCACACCCGCCGACACGCCAGAGCGCAAAAATTGGCCAAAGAGGCGCGCGAATGGCACATAAACCGTCAGCGTTGCCACCACGCGCAAGGGGCGAAGCCGCATAACAAACGTCTTTGCGGCGTGCGCACACTCTGCTCTGTTTATAACTATAAGCGCGCCCAAAGCCACACCAAGCCCCAAAAGAAGCCAACCATAGGCCACAAGAAAATCCTGCACCGTCAAAAAGAAGCGCATCATCACCGGTAGCTCTGTGCCAAGCTCCATAAATTGCCGTGCCAAAACAGGCATCACCACAAGCACAAGCAAAAGCCCCACCAACATCACGGCGCCAAGGACCATCACCGGATACATAAGCTCCTGAGCGAGGCGCTTTTTGAGAGTCTCCTGCCTTTGGAGATACTCGGCCATTTCGCCCAATACCACGGCCAAGCGCCCCTGCCGTTCGCCAATGGCAAGCCAATGCGAGAGCATCGGCGTCATGGTCTTTTCGCTCGCAAAGGCTTCAGAAAAAGACAGGCCACGCAGCATACCGCGCTCGAGCCTTTTTAAAAGGGCGTTGTAACTGGCCGGTTGGCTCTCATCCTGCATATAATGCAAGGCCTCAAGGAGGGACACTCCGCCTTCTAGGACCATGGCGAGCTGCGACAAAAGGATGGCCAAATCGTGGGTCTTTATTTTCTCTCGCCTCTCTAAAACAGAAAAGGCCACAATATGTACCGGCACCACATCCTCGCTTGCCAAAAGGGCGCAAAGGTCCAGCCTGTCCTCGGCCTCTCTTTTGCGCAACCGCAAACGCGCGCCCTCATCCAAATAGGTATAAAGATAAATGCCCATGCTACCGCGCCTCCCCTCTTAGGAGGCCTTTTTGCATGGCATCGTGTGCCAGTGTCACAAAGCCCTTTTTAATGGCCCCCTCGCGCATCTCGGCACTGCTTTTGCCCTCTGCGATGGCCTGGGCTGCGCTTTCATCAAGGGCCCATAGCTCAAGGGCCGCTGTGCGTCCATGCGTCCCACTACCCATGCAGCCGGCGCAGCAAACGCCATCTACCATCCCCGTGCCACCGCAAACATCGCAAGGCTTTGGATAAAGACGGCTCGCCACCACCAAACGCAGCACAGTGGCAATCATAATGTCACTCAGGCCCAAATCGCGCAAACGGCTCACGGCCCCTTGGGCGTCAAAGCTGTGCAGGGTGGCCAGCACCAAATGGCCACTTAGAGCAGCACGCGCCGCCATTTCCACGGTTTCGGCGTCGCGCAATTCGCCCACAGCCATCACGTCTGGATCGGCGCGGAGCATCCCGCGGAGACCGCGCGCAAAATTCAGCCCACTTTTTTCGTTGACCTGCATCTGCTCCACGCCCTCCACCACCGCTTCAATGGGGTCCTCAATGGTATAAACAAGGGCGCCCTCAAAGGCTAGGGCAGACAGGCAGGCATAGAGGCTGGTCGTTTTGCCGCTGTTTGTGGGGCCCGTAAAGAGCACCAAGCCCTCGCGCTTTTGGAGGACCTTCTGCACAAGGTCTTCCTGCTCCTTTAAAAAACCAAGCTCCGCCAGCTCAGTCAAGCGTTTTTCCTCTGGGAGGACACGAATGACCATTTTTTCGCCTTCGTAAAGAGGCATGGTAGAAAGGCGCAAATTGTAGCCCTTGCCCTTGTAGCGCAGCCTCACATGACCATCCTGAGGGAGCCTGTGCTCAGCAATATCCATTTCGCCCAAGAGCTTGAGCTTGTTTAAAAGCCCCTCGCTTTGGTTTAATGGAAGCCTTGCATAGGCACAGCGTTCGCCCGAGAGGCGAAAATCAATCTGCCACTGCTTTTTATTTGGCGCTAGGTGAATATCCGTAGCCTCTTGTGCCAGTGCATCTGCAAGGAGCTGGCCAATGAGGGCATCCACACTTCCGGCGCCCGCCTTTAGATACGTTTCGAGATCCTCGATTTTTTCCGCCTCAGCCAAATAGCCAAAGCCCATCCCCAAGCGCTCGCTTAAAAGCGCTGTCTGCACGTCCTCGCTGTCGGTGATGTATAAGGGCAGTTCGCCAAAATGCGCCTGATAAAGCGCTCTTTCCTCCCTTGTTGGCGGGCGCAGACAAACCATAGCGCGCCCTGCGTCAACTGAAAAAAGAGCCCACTTAGGCGCATCCTCTAATAGTTGTGGCTTGGCTCTCCAGCTTGGAGAAAAGGCAAGATAAGGCACAGAAAAAAAACCCTCTACCACCGCAAGCGCATCTTCCATAGATAAAGCATTGATGGCGAGCCAGTCGCCCAGGCGCAGCATCGGCGTGCATTTGGCCCCTTCCTTCACAACGCCACGTGCGTGCAACATTTCTAGCAAATTTTCTGATACGAGCCCCATTGTGTCCCCCTCCTTTGTTACCCTTATTATACAGCCTAGATTTCTCACCATCCACATAAAAACGTCATCTTGTCAAACTATTTTGACGTTTGTGCCGATTCTTGGCGCCACTTTTTTCTTGCGGCGCTTTGTGGGGGGCTGTATACTAAAAACAGATAGGAGGTATAACTATGCAAAATGTAAAATACGATATTGTTGGCTCCTTCCTTCGCCCAGAGGCTGTGAAGGATGCGCGCGCCAAGTTCAAAGCTGGCACCATCACCCGCGACGAACTCACCCAAGTTGAAAACGAAGCCATCCGTGACCTTGTACAAAAGGAAGTGGCTCACGGCCTCAAGTTTGTCACCGACGGCGAATTCCGCCGCAGATGGTGGCACCTCGATTGGCTCAAGGAATTTGACGGATTTTCCACCATCATCAAAACCAAGGAGCTCAACGGCATGGTCCACGAGCTCGAATACGGCTATGTGACCGGCCGTTTCTTCTACGACAAGGACAAGGTCCATCCAGAAATGCAGGCCTGGGAATTTTTGCGTGACGAGGCTGCAAAATACCCTGGCATCACCGCCAAAAAATGCATCTCCGGCCCAAACATGATTCTTATTGACCACATCCTGCAGCTCGGCAACAAAGAAACCCCTTACTATGGCGCCGACCTCGATGCCCTCATTACCGATATTGCCAAGGCCTACCAAGACGCCATCCGCGATTTCTATGACCACGGCTGCCGTTATTTGCAAATCGATGATACCTCCTGGACCTACCTCATTGACGACAACTTCCTCAAAAAGGTTGCTGCTCTAGGCTACACCCAAGACGAAGTCCTCGGCTGGTTCAAGCGCGTATCCACCGAAGCCCTCGACAACCGCCCAGAGGATATGACCATCGCCACCCATTTCTGCAAAGGCAACTTCAAGGGCAAGCCACTCTTCGCAGGCTTCTACGATGCCGTTGCGCCTGTGATTTCTTCCATTCCTTACGACATCTTCTTTGTAGAATACGACGACGAACGCTCCGGCTCCTTCGATCCATGGACGCCAATGAAGGACAACGACGCCCTCTTCGTATGTGGCCTCATCTCCACCAAAAATCCAGTCTTAGAAGACAAGGCCATGCTTAAAGAGCGTTACGAAGCAGCCAAAAAAGTGGTGGGTGACCACATCGCCCTCTCACCACAATGCGGCTTCGCCTCTGTAGAAGAAGGCAACGCCATCGACGAAGACATCCAATGGAAAAAAATCGATCTCCTCGTAAGCTGCCAAGACTTTATCTAAAAAGCAAAACGCTCATTGTGTGTGGTGACCATTGCCACACACAATGAGCGTTTTTTCTATGTTAGCTCCAGAAATTGACTTCGATGGAAATTTCCTGCTCACCTTCTTTATCTGGGAAAGTGTAGGTATAGGTGTTGTTTACAAGGGGTTGCTGGGTGTTTTTGCCATTTACAAAGATGAGCGCCTCTGGATGCTGGCCGCTATCTGGATAAAAGGTGAGGGTGACGGTGCGTTCCTTGCCGATATCCACAAATTGGGTTTACTTGCCGCTAGGCTCAAGGGCAAGCTTTGGCGCACTGTTGGCGGAGCCATAGGTCACTGCAACAGACCCGCCCTGCACATAGACCTTGTTTGGCTCATTGGCGTTCAAGGAAAAGGTTTCATCGCCTTGGCCACAGTTTAAACGCACCTGATTGCCACGCACGACAACGGCCTCAGAAAAATGCACACACAATCTGGTGCCTTCCTCAACAAAAGCTACGTCTACTTTTATCATGCCACACGCGCCTTATTTTTCAATCCAATAGGTGTGGATGCCGTAATTAAAAACGAGGGCATTTTTTTGCACCTGGCGCACCACGTTGCGCACGTTGTAAAAATCGCCAATGCCACCAAAAACCATGGTCCACGCCAAAAGCATCCAAGCAATGGAGGCCGGCACACTAACCAAGGGCGCATAGAGAAGCCAGAGCACAAAGGGCACAAAGCCTAGGAGGATGGCAGGCGCTAGGCTAAGCACAATAAAGCGCAGCTTGCTCACCCTGGCTGTGGTGTAAATGAGGGCCGCCTGGGCGCCGTAAAACCAGATATCCACCGTCGTTTTAAGCGGGTAAAAGGCTGCGTGAATGAGCTCGTGCACCACAATGAGCACCATATAGAGCACAGAAGCAGCCACAATATAAAGCGTCACCTGGCCCAGACTTGTATCCGCGGCCCAGTTAAGACCTTTTATAAAGCGCACCACCGTAAGGAGCGCCATCACCACAAATATTGGCGCTGTTTGGCGCATGGCATCTGCAAGCACCTCATCAAGGGTGCCACCTTCGTCCAAAATATGCGCATTTTCTGGCAAGTTCCCCTCCTCAAGCTGGGAAAAATCTTTCAGCATACCGCGAAAACGTATGGCCATTTCTCTCTCCTCCTACTTTTCTAGTGTTTGCAAATTTGTTATGATAAGGGGGTATAAAACCTATAGTATAGGACAAAAGAAATCTTGTAAAGGAGGAACAGCCATGCTGAAGGCGCTTAGAAATTTTTTGATTGGCCTCATCTTCGGTGCGGTTGTTTTTTTTCTTGCGCTCCCCTATATGTTCTTCGATACGCCACCGTGGATTTATTACGCCGATGCGCTCAACGATCATCTGCGCACCACCCAGGACACCAGACAGCTGGCGCGCTACTTTGACGATTCGGGACAGCATTTGCCGATTCTCACCTACCGCTATTTTGTGGAGGCCGACGAAGAGGGCAATCCTGTCGGTGGCGAGGGCATGACCCTCGAGCAGTTTGAGCGTCAAATGGAAACCCTGTACGACATTGGCTGCACCTTTATAGACAGTGCCACCCTCCTCGACTGTATCGACAACAACAAGGCGCTGCCTGAGCGCGCTGTGCTCATTACCTTTGACGATTGCAGCTCAGACATTTACACCAAGGCCTTTCCAATTTTGAAAAAATACAACATCCATGCCACGGTGAACGTCATCGGCTATTATATGGAGCACCGAAGCAACTACCACACGCCTTTGCTCACGCCTGAGCAGCTTTTTGAAATGCGCGACAGCGGGCTTATTGACTTACAAAGCGAAACCTTCTATTCTTATGTGACCATGCTCAACGAAGACGGTACCTTTACCTATCCGTTTTCCCAGCAAAAGCAAAACGAAAATTGGGACCAGTATTATAACCGCCTCACCAAGGACCTCTTGCGCAACAACATTAAAATTATGACCATACAAGGCGAGACGCCAGTGGCTCTGGCCTATCCGTATGGCGCGAGCAACGCCACAACCAGCCAAGCGATGGAAAGTGTGGGCCTGCGCTTGGGCTTTGATACGGCGTCCAACACCTGTATGCGCTTTGCCTACGGCGTGGATCCTTACCACTTACCGCGCTATGAAATGAACACCAACTTCAAATATATGAAAGACTTTTTACTATTTATCAATTCTTAAGGAGCTATGATGCAAACCAGATACATTTTTCTTACCATGATTGCTGCCATTGGCTGGGGATTTTCCGGCACCTGTGGCGAACACCTCTTTAAAGCGTACAACACCAGCGGCGAATGGCTCACCACCGTTCGCCTGCTTTCATCAGGTGCCATTCTTTTGGCCATCACCTATTTTAGTGGCCAAAAGGAAGCCCTTCTTGGCATTTTGCGTGACAAGCGTGACTTTATTACGCTGCTCATTTTCTCGGCCTTTGGCATGATGGCTGTGCAATACACCTATCTCAAGGCCATCAGCTACACCAATTCTGGCACCGCTACCGTCCTCCAATACGCTGGCCCAGCCTTCGTGCTTTTTTATGTGTGCCTAACGGGCAAGCGCCTACCGAACCCGCGCGAGCTCGTTTCCCTTGTAGGGATTCTTATTGGCGTGGTCCTCATTGCCACCCACGGCGATTTGGGCAATTTGGTGATTTCTACCTTGGGCCTTATTTGGGGCATTAGCTCTGCCATCTTCCTCGCCAGCCACGATATCATCCCTATCCGCATCATCGCCCGCTGGGGAAGCATGCCAGTCACAGCGTGGTCGATGTTTTTTGGTGGCATCATTTTGGCCATTCTCACCACCCCCTTTGACTATGAGCCAACCATCACCATGGATTCTGCGCTCACCTTTGGCGGCTTAGTGCTTGTGGGTACCGTCTTTTCCTTCACCGCCTTTCTCACCTGCGTGGGCAAGATTGGCCCTGTCAACGCCTCCATCATTGCCTGCATTGAGCCCATTGCCGCCAGCGTCTTTTCGTTTTTCTGGGTTGGCACCCACTTTACCCTCTCGGACATCATCGGTATGTTCATCATCCTAGCCGCCGTCCTCGCCCTCACCTACGTCCCAAAAGACGCGCGCAACCCCATAGAATAAAAAACCACCCCGCGCCAGCTTGTCTGAGCCAGCAAAAGGTGGTTTTCTATGTATAGAAAAAGGCACTTTTGTCTAAAATAATCGCAATCCTTGGTTAGGAGGCGATTATTTTTTTGCATTTATAGCAAGTCTAATGGTTATAGCCCGATTAAAAACAGAAGGGGACGAGTGGAAAATAGCGATTTTTAAAAGCACGTATATGCAATAGAATAAGCCTTCTACCTCTCAGAGGGAGAATGTGGCATCACCGCGTGCTTTTTGCGGTGATGCCGGATGAGGGGCGGAAGGCTTTATCTATTCATTTGAAGGCTGTATGTCTATTTCCCGACTGCCCCTTTTTCCTTATAGCGCTTTTACAAGATTGGCCACATCCTCTTCGTTTGGATGTGCTAGGGCCTTGTCGAAGTTTTGTATCATCATGGTCATTTTTTCTTTCATGGCTGGGTCTTCGGCCATTTTTTCGTAGCGGGCGCGGACACTTTGCGGCATTTTGCCTTGGCACATGAAGCTGCCGATGACCTTATTATCTTCTGGCAAGTTTTCCTTCACGCGCGCGAGGATTTGTTCAAAATAGGCGCTATCGCCACCAAAGCCGGCAGTGCCAAAAAGGAAGATGTCTTTGCCGTGCAGGTCTTGCATAAATTTGGCCATGCCTGGGGTGCAGCTCCCTTTGTCGGTCCAAAAGCCGAGGTAAAGCGCATCCTTCGTGAGGGCCTCGTCGCTTGGCCCACCAAAATAATCAACCTCGCCAAGGGCCCCTTGCACGGCTTCGGCCAAAAGCTTGGTGTTGCCTGATAGGCTTTCAAATACGATTGCTTTTTTCATAGTAGGCTCCTTATTTCATCATCCGTTGAATGAGTTTTTTCTTGAGAACTGTGTATGGCTGATAGCGCACCGGTACATCGAACCAGGTGGCCTTATCGACCACGCTCTTATAATGGCTGAAGGCCTCAAAGCCTGCCTTGCCGTGGTAGCTACCCATGCCGCTTTCGCCAAAGCCGCCAAAGGGCAGCTGGTCTGTGGCTAGGTGAATCACGGTGTCGTTGATGCAGCCACCGCCAAAACCAATGCTGTCCATGATGTGCTCTGATAGCGCCTTGTCGCGGCTAAACACATAGAGGGCCAAGGGATGCGGACGCACGCGCACCTTTTGGATAGCCTCATCGAGGTTTGTGTAGGTAAGAATTGGCAGGACGGGGCCAAAAATTTCATCTTGCATGACGGGGTCATCAAAATCCACGCGGTCCATAAGGGTTGGCTCTATTTGCAAGGTTTCGCGCTCGCACTTGCCACCATAGATAATTTTATAACCGTCCATCAGCCCTGCAAGGCGATCAAAGTGCTTTTCGCTAATGATACGCCCATAGTCCTTGTTGGCCAAGGGATAATCGCCAAACTGGCGCTTGATTTCTGTTTTGAGCGCCAACACCAGGCCATCTTTGACGCTTTGGTCGCAATAAATATAATCGGGCGCCACGCAAGTTTGGCCTAGGTTTAGGAACTTGCCAAAGACAATGCGCCTTGCCGCAAGCTGCAAATCGGCACCACGGGTCACAAAGCAAGGGCTTTTGCCGCCGAGCTCCAAAACAACGGGTGTGAGGTGCTCCGCCGCATGACGCATGACCTCCTTCCCCACAGCTTGGCTGCCTGTGAAGAAAATTTTATCAAAATGTGCCTCTAAAAGGGCGGTGTTTTCTTCGCGCCCACCTGTCACAACGGCAATATACTCTGACTCAAAATATTGGCCAATGAGCTTTTCTAAGAGAGCAGAGGTGGCGCCGGCGTAAGCGCTCGGCTTTAAAATGACAGTGTTGCCGGCAGCAACTGCCTCAATAAGGGGATCCAGGCTCAAGAGAAAGGGATAATTCCACGGGCTCATCACCAAGACCACGCCATAAGGCACGGCCACCTTGTAGCTACGCGCCGGAAACTGCGCCAAGGGCGTGCGCACGTATTCTCTTTTTGCAAGGCTCGGCAAATGCTTGAGCATATAGCCCAAGGAGGTCTTGACCATGCCAAGCTCTGTCATAATGGCCTCGGTGGCGCTTTTGCCCAAGTCTTCCTTGAGGGCCGAGAGAATATCCTCTTCGTAGGTCACCACCAAAGCACGAAGGGTGCGAAGAGCCTCTAGGCGCGCTTCTAAGGGCTTTGTGGCGCCACTTTCAAAATAAGCACGCTGACGCTCTATAAGCTTTGTTATTTCTTCCTTATTCATGGCCGCGCCCTCACAGACCGCGGCGCTTCATTTCATCGCTGCAGGCGGTGTACTTTGGCACATCCACACCGTAGCGCGCACCCAAACGCACCACCTCGTGGACCAAGCCATCCACCTCAGAGGCATGGTTGGCAGCAATGTCACGCTGCATGGAGGTGACAGAGGTTGGCACGAGGTTGTCCAAAATGCCTAGATTCTTTTCTACAATGTCTTTTTCAAAAGGGATGTCCATGGCTGTGGCCAAGGCGTCAATTTCTTTCATCATACCTTTGAGGAAGTCACGCTCCTCGCCTTCATGCTGCATATCCTTGGCGGTGGCGTTAAAGTAGAGGCCGCAGGCACCTACTGGTGACACGTAGGAGAATTTTTCCAAGGCGTCGCGGCGAATGTGCTCGGTAAGCTCTGTTTCCATGCCGCTGGCTGCGCATTCTGCGGCGATTTGCTTATAACGTGCGTCCTCAATATGGCCATTGCGCGGGCCAAAGACAAGGCGCAAAATTGGCGCTGATTGCAAAATCACTCCTGGCTCCTTGATTTCGGCATACATATACACGCAGCCGTCCAACACATCCACCTCTGGCAAAGCCTCTTGGAGCTTGCCGCCGGTGCCGTACACGTTCAAAATTGGAATGACCACAGTGTGTGCATCTGCCACGCGACGAATAAAGGCTTCGGCATCATCCACCGAATAGCCCTTCACACAAACGAAAATAACGTCTGGCGCACCGCCGTTGTACTCTTCGCTCGTGGTACACGCCACAGGCACCACATCGGTAGCCCCTGCCCACGCGCGGTCAATCACAAGGCCCTTCTCGCGGATAGCAGTGCCGTGGGCCCCGCGAGCAATGAGCGTCACGTCCTGGCCACTCATCGCAAGCTGCGCGCCCAAAATAGCGCCTGTGCCACCAGCGCCAAAGCATACATAGTTCATAGAATCAACCTTCCTTCGCTTACGTTTTCTTTTATTATAAAAATCCACCAGCCATTATTCAATGCTGACCTAACTATCAGCATTCCTATTTTTTTGGGAATAGCGTGAGAACTGTTGATTTATTCCGAATGATCTTATCAGCAAGGTTGTGTACTATGTAAATGGCACCTACGCCAGCGCAGGCACTTTCCCAGAATTTGAATGTGAGGTGAACTTTGCCAACTATGCCGGTCAAAATGTGACTCTACGCGCCGATTTCCAAAATGCCAGCGGCCAGGTAAATAAATCCTTCACAAAAAATACCCGCGTAGAAGGCCAAAAGCCATCTGTAAAGCCAGGACAAGACTATGTTGAAATGTTCATCGGCTCCTCTCAAATGACCGTCAACGGCAAAACCACCGCCATCAGCGGCGGCGTAAGCTCTGTCATGTTTGTAAAATAAGCGCATACAAGAAAAGACCAGAACAAGTGTCCTAGTCTCAGTGTGTCGATAAACTGCAAAGGTGTATGTAAATAGAAACCTTTCAAGATTTCACCAAAGCCTTCTCCTGGGAGAAGGTGGCTCTGGGCCACGCTTTTTGGCCCAGTGACGGATGAAGGGCTACCTGGCAATTATTAGAAACGTTACTAGAATCTGCACGTAGCCCCTCCTCACTGCTCCATTGCTGCGCTAGTACCCGTAGGGTGCTCCCAGAAGGAGCCTTTTTGCTATTCATTGAAAATTCGCGAATGAATACACGTCTATGCTGAAAATCTACCATTTTCTACACCCCGCAGGCCAAGGCAACCGCCTTGGTCTTTTTTCATCTACACGAGCACGCGCAGGGCTTTTGGCAGCACCTTGAAGCTGATATCGTGAGCACTTCCTAGCACCTCGCCATCGGCATGGACAACAAGTGGCGTTTCTAAATGCAGGGCAACTTTTTTTACCTCTGTCACGCTCACGCCTTTTTTGCCCACGTGCTTCCCGAGCCCCAAAGCTGGCAGCATCCTTAGGGCGCTCGCTGTAGTAAAATCCTTGGCCATGCAGGCAGAGAGCAGGCCATCGTGAGCGCTCGCCTTTGGTGCAATCGGCACACCACCACCTTCGGCACGAAAATTCATGGCCGCCAAAAAGGTCAGCTGATCAAAGACGCGGGTCACGGTGTCGTTTTCTCGTTCAAAAACGGCCACACCTCGCGCGCTTTCCATCTCTAAAACTGCGCGAAGCGTAAGGAACGCATAGCTCAAATGGCCCAAGTTGACACGGTTGAGCACGCTCTTTGAAAGAGAGGCTTCCACCATTTGGCAGACCTTGGCATCCATCCCAACGCCTGCACTGATGCCAAAGCGGCGCGGTGCGTGCTGGCCCATCTTCACCTCGCCTAAATCAAGGCGCGTATCACCCTTTGAATGAAAGATTTGGTACATCGCGTGCTCCGGCCTTTTTGGCATACCAAGGCCGCGCGCAAAATCGTTGCCCGAGCCAATCGGCACCACGCCTAGGGCCACGCTTTCAAAATCTGTGATGCCATTAATGACCTCGTTGATGGTCCCGTCACCACCGAGCACCACAATGCGTTTGTCTGTTTCCTTTTGGGCGCTTACCAGTCTAGCCAGCGCCATCGCCTCGCCCTTGACGTGGGTCATCCAAGCAGCGTGCGCCACATTTTTTGTAAGAAGCTCGCGCCTAATGGCACGCCATTTTTCCCCAGCGCGTCCGCGGCCACCAGCCTCGTTAATAATAAAATAATACATAGCCCACCTCCATCGTCTTAATGATAGAAGAGAAGGCCTCACGCGTCAATATGTTGTTATTGGCAAGAATTTTAGGGAATTTTTCTTCTCAAATTACCACAAAAAGTTCCCTAGAAATCTTGCATCCCCCGGCCTCATCCACAACTTTTTCTAGCGTCTTGCGCATCCCTTGAGAAGGTTTTACAATGGATACAACATCTACGAAGGAGGTTCTCTTATGAGCCAATTTTTATTAAAGCCTACCGTTCACACGATGAACAGCGTGGCTGAATTTGCCGAAGCCTTTGCCCTAGGCGAAGGAGATTTGCTTTTTACCAACCACCATTTTTTCGATGATTATTTTGCCGCCCTAGATCTCAAGTGCGATGTCCTTTCACCAAAGGATTATGGCAAAGGCGAGCCAACCGACGAAATGATTGACGCCATTGCCAGAGACATCACCAAGGACTACAAGCGCATTGTGGCTGTTGGCGGTGGCAGCGTGCTCGACGTGGCAAAGTTCTTCGTTCTCGACCAGGCTGCGCCAGTGCTTGAGCTTTTTGATGGTGTGCGTATGCCAAAGAAGGCGCGCGAGCTCGTTTTGGTACCAACCACCTGCGGCACCGGTAGCGAAGTCACCTCTGTGGCAGCCCTCGCCCTTATAAGCCGTCAAACCAAGGCCGGCTATGGCAATGCAGCCATGTTCCCAGACCACGCTGTGCTCATTCCATCCCTCTTAGAAGGCCTGCCAATGGAACCATTTTCCACCAGCGCCATCGACGCCCTCATCCACGCTGTAGAAAGTGCCCTTTCTCCAAAGGCCACTCCACTTTCCAAGCTCCTTAGCTACGAAGCCATTGAGCTCATTATGAAGGGCTTTATGCACATCGTTGAAAATGGCCCAGAAAGTCGCAAACCGCTCTTAGAAGACTTCCTCATGGCCTCCACCTACGCCGGCGCCGCCTTCTCAAATGCAGGCTGCGCAGCCGTTCACGCTCTCTCCTACCCTCTCGGCGGCACCTTCCACGTACCTCACGGCGAAAGCAACTATGCCATGTTCACCGGCGTTATGCGCGCCTATATGGCTGTAAAGCAAGACGGAGAAATCGCCATCCTCAACAAACGCCTCGCTACCATCATGAACTGCGATGAAAAAGACGTCTACGACCGCATCGAGGACGTGCTCAACAACCTCGTGCAAAAGAAACGCCTCCGCGACTATGGCATGACAGAAGCACAAATCACCGAATTTGCTGACAGCGTCTTCGAAAAACAACAACGCCTCCTCGTCAACAACTTCGTCCCATTCACCCGCGACCAAATTTTTGATATTTACAAGGAACTCTATTGAGTATAATGAAAACGGGGACGAGCGGGAAATATCCTTTTTAGGAAATGCGTTTATACAAAAAAATAGCCTTCTCACCTCCAAGGAAGAGGAGAAGGCTTTATTTATTTGCGTACGTATTTGCTATTTCCCGCTCGTCCCCGTTTTTTTATTTCATGGGTTCGCCGAAGAAACCTTCGTGGGTGGTGGTATTTTCTAGGGCTTGGGTGCCTAGCATATTGTAGTAGAGCTGGCCGCCTTTGCCTGTGTACCATTCAACAAAGTCTGCGTTCAAGTTGCCCACGTATTCGTCTGGCGTATAGAACATATAGGAAGTGCAGACTGCGCTCTCGTTGTCCTTTTGCATGAGGCCTGGCACCTCTTTTACGAAGATGTTTTCTAGCCCATTTTCGTCAACAAAGTTACCATCACCGAACACTTCAAAGCTTTCTAGTGTCAGCTCACTGCCATACATGGTGGTGCGGGTGATGTCACTAGAGAAATTGCCTTTAAAATGTGCGTAGTAACGGGTGTTGGTGCCCATGTCGACATCGTAATACGCGCCTGTAAAGGTGAGGTCAGGATTGATGGTAATGCTTGTTTGCCAATTGGCGACGCCGCTAGAAAAATACAGGGTCACTGGTTCCGTGATGGAAAGGCGGTCCGTTTTTGTTGGAAAATCGCCCTTGGCTGGTTTTTCCATGGCGGCCTCTAGGCGCATGAGCATAGAGGCCACTTCTGCGCGGGTGGCAGATTGTTTTGGACGCAAGCAATTGTACTCATCGCCATTTATGATTTTGTTGAGGTTGGCCCATTCCATAGAGGAGGTGGCCCAAATGCTCACTTTGTGCATATCGGGATAAGGATAAGCTATTGGCTTTTGGCTCACATCCACGCCCTTATAGGCGGCATAGTTGCGCAGCATCACGGCGAGTTGCTCGCGGCTTACTGCATCCTTGGGGCCAAAAAGGTCATCGCTATAGCCCGAGGTGATATCATTGGTCTTGGCCCAATAGGCGGCCTTGGCGTAGTAAGCGCTTTCATCTACATCATTAAAGGCTTGTCCCTGCGTGTCCACCTCAGGCTCGCCATCTAAGCGATAGAGGATGGTGACAATCATACCGCGGGTGGTGGTCAGGCTTGGGCCAAAGCTTTCATCACTAACGCCGTTCATTAGGCCCTTGTCGCTCACATAGCTCACAGCCTCTGCATACCAGCTGTCGTCACGCACCATCGCCAAAAGCCGCCATCGGCACAGTGAGTGCCATGGCGCACGCTAGGAGCAAGGCCACTGTTTTTCGTTTTCCTTTCATAAGGTTCGCCTCCGTTTCAAAGTTTCATTGGTTTAGCTTGCAAAAAATCCTTGGTGGGTCGATAGGTTTTCGATGGCGTAATAGCCCAAGGTGGTGCTATGACCTGTGCGCCCTGGCCAGGTCGCTAGGAAGGTGGCATCCATGCCAGCAGTGCTCGCCTGCGGGGTATAGAACACGTACTCCATGGCGTAGCCGCTTTGGCCAGTGGTAGAAGTAGCCAGTTTTCCAAGGCCGCACGCATCGTTTGCATAAATACAGTTCACGCCATAGTCGTTCACATAATTACCCTCGCCATAGGTTTCGGCATAAAGGAGCTTGATGCGATAGGTATATGGCCCTGTTTGTACAATTTCTGGGGCAAAGCGCCCTCTAAAATGGCTATAATAACGATCCATAAAATCAGAATCGTGGTATTCGCCTTCAAAGGAAAGGTTGTCATTTAAGGTAAGCACCGATGCCCATGCACCTACACCGCTTGCGTAAACAAAGGTGGTTGGGATGGTGATTGGTAGGCTATCCACCGTTCTAGGATAAATGTTGTCCATAGGGTTGTCGCCGGCGGTCATCAGTCGCATAATCACGCTGGCCAACTGCGCGCGGGTGGCTGGATCCTGCGGCAGGAGCTGGTAGCGTTCGTTGCCACCCAAAATGCCTGTGGCCACTGCCCATTGCATGCCATCCATGGCCCAATCGCTGATATAATTGGCATCGGCATAGATGTACACATTGGCTCTTTGGCTCACATCGCGGCCTTTGTAGGCGCTATAGTTGCGCAGGACGGAAGCCAGCTGCTCGCGGCTGATCATGTCATCCGGCCCAAAATAGGTGCCGTTGTAGCCGGCCATAATGCCTTGGTAGCGCGCCCAGTAAATGGCGTTGGCATAATAAGCCTTGGCGCTTACATCCTTAAAAGGATAGCCAAAATCCGGGGTAGCGCCCATGCTCGGCTCGCCCTCCATACGGTAAAGCATCGCCGCAATCATCCCACGGCTCGCCGTCATCTCTGGAGCAAACTCGCCACCGCCAATGCCCGTCATGTAGCCCTTGTCGCTCACATAATCCACACTCTCCGCATACCAAGCCCCACTGCTCACATCAATAAAGCTCGCAGCCTGAGCCGGCACACACACCGATAAGCTCATAACAACAACCAAAATCACAGATAAAAATCGTCTCTTCTTCATTTTCTACACCTCCTAGAAATAATCTCCTTACTATAATTATAAGTGATAAAAAAGAAACGGTCAATTTTATTTTGAATTTTCTAGCAAATTTCCCTGTGCCCACGAAATAAAAAAGCTCCAGCGCATCTTCGCACTGGAGTCTTTGCTTGTGTGGGATTATTTTTCGTCAGCCAAGAGCTGATAGATTACGCCGCCTTCTACGTCCTTTGGTTGGCGGTTGCCAACGAGGTGACAGAAGGTTGGTACGATGTCTACGTTACGGATTGGGCGTTTGATGTATTCGCCCTTCTTGAGGCCCATGCCGGCCCAGATGCAGAGTGCACCGAGGGAGTAGCCTTCGTTGGTCACGTATTGGAAGCTGTTGCCGTGTTCGAAGCCGTATTCTTTCTTGAGCTGGAAGAAGATATCGCCGCAGTGTGGGCCACCCATACCGATGGTTTCCATTTCTTCTCTGGTCATAGCAAAGGCTACAACACGTTCTTCTGGATGCTGTGGATCGCGGTAGCTATACAAATCGCTGATGATTTGCTGTACGAGCTTATCGTAATCTTCTGGCTCTACGATACCTTCAGGGTCACGACCCTTGAGGTTGATGTAGATGTGGGAAGTACGGTGGTTGATGGCGCGGGTCTTACTCCAGTCAATCATGTACATGCCTTCGATGCCTGGCATTGGTACGGTTACGGTGTAGCCGAGTTCTTCCATAACGCCTGCGTTAATACCGCTAAGTTCACCAATCCCTGGGTTTTCGTAGCCTGCAGAGCGTGGAATGGCTGCGTGGTCACTTGTTACGCAAACAACGGTGTTTTCATCGAGGTTATCGAGGACGGTACCGATGTATTTATCGTTGATCATGTAGATTTTGTCAATGATATCACGGAAACGTTGCCATTCTTCGTGACGGCCTTCTACGGCTTGTTCCATGTAGTGGTGGTTCACAAGGTCGATGCTGTGCAAGTGGATGTAGAAGAGCTGCCAATCTGGGTTGGTGTCGAAGAGGTATTGGGTAGCGCGCATATGCCAATCGTTAACGAGGTCGAAGGATTCGAGTTCGATGGCATCGCCCAATGGGGTATGGCGATCAACGTTTGCAAAGTAGCACATTGGGCCTACTTTTTCCATCATGTCATCATGGATGGATTGTGGGTAGTAATAGGTCTTGTCTTCGCAGTTCATAACGTGGGAGATGTAGAAACGACCTTCGGAGCCGTCTTCTGCCATTTCCATGCCGCGGATGTAGTAAGCAACTTTGACGTCTTGGTCATCGATGCTAAAGGTATCGAAAATTGGCTTAGACCAGGTGTTGAGGGTGCATTCGCCAAGTGGCTTGTCTGCTTTTTTGTTCTTGTAGATTTTGATGTTTTCGTACTTATCGCCATAAAAGAGGGCAATGCGGCGTGCGAGGGAGTTGTTCATGGTGAAGGTAACTTCCTTTGCGCCTTCTGGAACGTCAAACGCCCAGCCTTCAGCGTCCTTGATTGGGCTGTAGAGCTTGTCGTACTTGTCATCGTTGGCTGCTTCTTCAGCAGAGAAGCCCTTGATGACCATCCCTGGGGATTCAAGTGGCATATCGCTAAAGTGGGAGCTCATTGCAAGAACGTCTTCAATGGTCATGCCTTCTGGCAAGTCTTCCATGCTTTGTGGCATTGCTGGTGTGCTTTCAGATTCGGTAGCGAACTTGTCTACTTGATCCTTATATACAACGCAGTCACCGGAGCTTTGGGATACGGTGTGAGCCACTTCCTTCATGTTTGGATAGTCGTTTTTGAAGATGACAACCTTTTGGAATTGTTCAGAGGAACGAAGGAATGGTACAACGCCTACGCCATCGATAAAGATGTTGTTACTACCTTCAACACGGTTTGGCCATGCTTCGCAGTAGTTGAGCATGATGCACTTTTTGCCTTCGTCTTCAAAAGCTTCCCAAATGAATTCTGATTCTACACGCATGGAGTTCCAGTTAAGCTCGGTGATGCCTAAGGATTTACCCAGGGTGTGGTTAAGGAAGCAGGTAACACCGTGGGTTCTTGGATAGTTACCTGTTGCAATGGATGCCCAGTTTGGAGGGGTGATGGTTGGGAGCACGCCCATCATATCGAGGGTTTCTCTCGCTACACCTTGTTCCAATAATTTTTTCATGTTGGGCATTTTGCCTTCATCAATTAATCTTCTTACGACGACTGGATCGGCCCCGTCAAGGCCAATCATCATGGCACGTTTTTTACTCATTATGTTATTCCTCCTCAAGAATAATCGTTTCAATTTATCTTATGGTTTTATTATAGCGACTACCTTACGCTTTGAGAAACAACCACATAGACCACCCTTTTTCTAAAGACAACCGAAAGTTGTACTAAAAAACGTCTGGTTGATAGTTATCCATCAACCAGACGTTACGTATTATAGATTTGCAAAGATTTTATCGGTTTCCTTGAGGAAAAGATTTTCTAATTCAGAAAGCTCATAGTCTACTGGATAGACGGCATAAACCTGCACCTTTGGGTGATCATCTAGCGAAAGCACGGCGTAGTCCTTATAAAAGGCATCGCGGCCAATGATGCCCTTGGTGGCGACGCCAAAGGCGATGCCATCCTGCACGGCTTGACCAACCACGACCACATTCGCCGAATCGGTAATGGCTTCCTGCTTGAGGCCATAGCGACGTTCTACAATCTGAAAGGTGCCTGGCATATAACCATAACCGGCAAAGAGTCCATCGAGATCTTTAAAATTAATTTCTGTTTTCTTGGCCAGACGGCTGTTTTTATTAATGAAGATTTGCAGCTCGTCTTCATAAAGGAGCTTGAATATAATCTTGTCAGCAAGCTGGTCTAACTGGCCCTGCCCTGTATCGCCATCCACCGCAGAAATAAGGCCCACGCCGGGCTTGCCTGATAGCACTTCATCCAAAATATCGGCGGTGAGTTTTTCTGGCAATTCTAGGCGTATCTTGGGATATTTTTTGTGAAAACGCGAGAGAATATCCGAGCCTGCTCTGGCAAACACATAGGATACCAAATGCACATGGATGGTTCCCTCGATGGGTGCCACATAGGTCAATGGGCGCATGGTGTTGTAGAGCGTTTGGAAGCGCTCCACAATGTCCTTGGCCTGCTCAACAAAAACCTCGCCCTCTGCTGTGAGTGTCACGCCCTTGTGGGAGCGATTGAGCAATTGAACGCCAAGCTCTGCTTCTAATTTATTCATGGACTTACTGATTGTTTGCTGGGTCACATAAAGCTGTTCGGCTGCTGTTGTGATGGAATGCGTTTGCGCCACAGCGCAAATGTATTGCAATTGTTCTATATTCATTAGACCCCTCCTGGAGTGCTGTATACAACAAAAAAAGATAAGCCGTACTTATCATTCAGCTTATCTTTTATTATAGGCAATGACAAGGCATATTACAATACTCTAATGTATTTTACATAGCCAACAAACCACAAACAGCCACGCTCCAGTACATACCGCTTAGAAGAAGCACGCCACCGGCGAGGAGCATCCATGCTTGCTTCTTGCGCGAGTCACGCATGGGATTAAAATACACCTTATCGAGGGCTTCGTCGTAGACAATCAACGAACGGCGTCCCTCTTTCCAATTGGCAGCCTCTGCCACCGAAAAACGGTTCGTGCAATGCCACACTTTAAAATCCTTTGTAAATTCAAAGGTGACGGCGCGCTCGCTCTTGCCCATGGCCTTGTTAGAAACGATGGTGCCTGTGGTGTAGTAGCCCGCCACGCGCGTCTTGTCCTCTTGCTTTTGCACATAGAAGGTTGCCGCCATAAGCCCTAAGCCTGCCATCATGCACAGCACGCCGCCAATAAACCATAACGTCATCACCATCGCTCCCTTCAATTTAAATCGTTATTAGCAAGTCATACGTTCTGCTTCAGCTTCCAATTCTTCCAAGGATTTACCGGCAGAGCTTGCGCCCCAGATAAGACCAAAGAAGGCTGGAATGAAGTACCAAAGTGCGTTCACAATATTAACACCAGCATAGCCGCCTGCTGCATAAACAGCTGGAACGGTGAGGGTCATAAACACAGCAACCAAACGTGCAGAGCCAAAGACCATACCAGTAGCGTTACTACGAATCTTGGTCGGGAAGCTTTCTGCCAAGTAGGTCCACATCATCGTCATGGTGCCACCACCAAAAAGAGAGAAGCAAACGCCCATAGCAACCAACACAACCAAACCAACGCCCTTGTTACCTGCGTTAATCATGTCAATAAGCGGCTGGGTAACAAAGCCTCTGAGCACGCACAAGCTCCCGGCGATGCAGGCAAAGATAATAATCGGAATACGGCGACCACCCTTGTCGGAAATTGCCGAAACAACCACGTCACCCAATGGGGTACCAATAACGCCCGTTGCTGCAATAAGAAGCACCAATTGATAGTTAAGACCCATGTCAACGTTAAAGGCCGTGCCGTAGTTAGACATGTAGAAAATACCCAAGGTAGCGCCCCAAGCGAGAACAACAACAACGATGGTTTGCTTGAAAAATGGCTTGCTGAACATAATCTTCAAGCTTTCAATCATGCCAATGTCGCGTTTTTGCACACATTTGAAGGCCAATTCACTCAAATCACAAGGCTTACCGGTGCACTCACTTACAACCTTTTCCGCTTCATCAATACGGCCCTTCATAACAAGCCAACGTGGAGATTCCTTGAGCCATTTCATAGCGATTGGCACGAGGAGAATGCTCACACCACCAATGAGGAAGCAAAAACGCCAAGTATGTGCGCCAATACCTACCATCGAAGCACAGAAGAAAGCACCAAAAGGAATACCCAAGGTACCAGCTGCAATAGACAGGGCTTGGTATTTACCACGGTTATGAGATGGCAGCATTTCTGCCATATAAACCATCGCTACTGTTACCATACCAATGGTACCAAAGCCTATCAGAAAACGACAAATAAGGAAATTAACATAATGCCCGCTCAAAGCGTTTACAATAGACGCTAATGAGAAAATCGTTAACAATAATACCAATGTTTTTTTACGCCCTATTTTAGTGGCAATCATACCGCCAAAGAAACCGCCCAAGCACATGCCCAAAAAGTTCAGCGCATTCATCTGCGAAATTTGTTGCAAGGTAAAGCCAAGATCCTCCATGACCGCTGGTGTGATGTTACCAAACATCTGCATATCCATTTGGTCAAAGAAATAACAAATAGCCGCAATCCACAAGAAATGCTTATGTGGTTTGCCCAGTTTTTCCATACCGTCAAAATAATTATTGCCGGCACCGTTTTGTTGTACCTGTGCCATACTACTCACACTCCCTTTATTATTGATTATTTTGTATGTCTTTTGACCATAGCGGTGCCCCCATTATTCCCTCCCCGAAGCGCCGTCTATATATATAATTTATACTTTGTATTACCTTGTATTTAGCATATCATTAAATGTTCTTTCTGAGAAATCACTCTTTTTCACCTTTCTCCCCCTAGGCACAACCATCAGTTGTGCAAATAATAAAACGCACAAAAAAAGCGATACGGTTTTCACACATATCGCCGCTCGTTTATTAAAAATCTTCTACCTCATAATCAAAATTACAGAGTCTTTCTTTGTGAATGCCCTTGCTGTCTTGCACCTCAAGGCGCTTCATAATCCAGCTTAAGGTTTCGCACACCTTGGCCACATTGAGCTCGAAGTTGGCCTTGCCAGCCTCCATCTCTGTAAAATAATCGTACTCCATATTTTCCACATAATCCTTCGCCAGCTTGTAAATTTCCGGCTCCGTGCCGTATTCAATCTTGTGGCAATGTGGGCAATAGAGCTCCAAGCCAGAACCACCGTATTTGTTATAAATCACAATCTTTGGTTCTAGCGGACCGCCGCACATCTTACACACACAGCGCTCCGAACGCTCCACAATAATTTTTGGATCCTTAGCCATTTTGAACTGCCCCCTTATAGCCAACGTCAAATTTGCATTTTGACTGGTACTCTTCCTCAAAATCGAGATTAATAAAGAAATGCTGCTCAGTCCACAGCACCCGCGCCTTCTTGTCGAAGAAATCCGTCAGGTTGTCGTCGCAAAACACATCCTGCAAATCGCCCTGCGAATGAATCACGCCATCGCGCATCAGCGCAGCCTTGTTGAAAAACGGCAAAATTTCCTCAGTATGGTGCGTCACATACACCATTGTAATGCCCTTTTCCTCCGCCATTTGTGCAATGCGCAAGAGAAATTGCTCACGCGCAATCAAGTCAAGACCACTGCACGGCTCATCCAAAATAAGCACCTTCGGATTGGCCATCAAAGCACGCGCAATCAGCACACGCTGCTGCTGCCCTTTTGAGAGCGTATTGAACGGATAGCGATCACGCTTACCAAGACCAAACTCCCGCAAAAGCGCCTTCGCCGCACGCACATCGCCATCGCTAGGCTCCTCCTCTTGGAACCCCAAGGTGCCATATTTGCCCGCCGTCACAATATCTAAAATAATCTCGTTGGACAAATATTGATCAAAAAAAGAGCTGCTCACAAAACCAATATCCTGACGGAGCGCCAAAAAATTGTCCTCCGTCACCTCTTGGCCCATAATATAATTCTTGCCAAAATTGGCACTCTTGTATCCAGCCAAAATGCTAAGCAAAGTTGTCTTGCCACAGCCATTTAAACCATACAAAACCCAGTTCTCTCCAGTCTTAATCTCCCAATTTAAATCCTTCACAATAAGCTTAGAACCACTCTTAAGACTCAAATCCTCCGCCCGCATAATACACATACCACCACACTCCTTTCCAAAATATCCATTACCCCAAGTATACACCCACCACCCCCAAAATGAGAAACACCCAACAACCACACAAAAAAAACCATCCACAGCCTTTGGTTGTGGATGGCAGCTTGTCGAATGGCGACCTTTTTCGACAAGCTGAAATTCTGTGCATATTTTTTGCACAGAATTTTTGTCAGCTTCTATTTTTTGTATAGGGTTACACCATCTTTAATTGTTTCTAGAAGTTGAATTTCTTTTAATTCAAGTGGATCCACTTTTAGTGGGTTTTTATCGATGATTATTAAATCAGCGCGTTTTCCGACTTTGATGGAGCCCTTGCTGTTTTCTTCAAAATATTCATAAGCTGCATTGATGGTAAGACCTTTTAATGCATCGTACACATCAACACGTTGTTCAGGACCAGAGACAACGCCTTCACGGGTGATACGGTTAACCGCGGACCAAATAGTGTGGAACATATCTGGTTGAACAACTGGAGTGTCTGTATGGAAGTTATAAATTAAACCTCGATCCAGTGCAGATTTTACAGGACTGACTCTGCTACCACGTTCTTGACCAAAGTTCTTTAGATGAATATCACCCCAATAGTTAACATGAGCAACAAAAATTGATGGAATCATCTTCATTTCTTTCATTTTATCTAGCTGGTCATCTCGCACTGTTTGACAGTGAATCATAACAGGTCTTAAATTGTCTTTGTTTGGGTTGGTGCTAGCCTTCAACTCTTTTTCATACAAACTTAGGAATTGATCACCTGCGGCATCGCCGTTGCAGTGTACGAGCAGTTGTTGGTTATCTTCAAGTGCTGTTTTCATAGCAGCGGCGACATAGTCATCTTTTAACCAAGGATAGCCAAAGTACTCTGCATCATCTTCGTATGGCTGACTCATCCAAGCTGTTCTGCCTTGTGGAGAACCATCTAATACGATTTTGTAACCGCCAATTTTGAAACGATTCACATACTGACGAATGCAATCTTTATTGTCTACCATCACCTTATGCGTGTCATCGTCTGCGCCGAAGGTGGGATAAGCAACAACATCCACTAGTAAACGACCTTCGTTGGCAGCCTTACGCAATAGTCCAATGGACATATCATTGCCGGCACCTTCTTGCACTGTCGTAACACCGTTACTAATGTATAACATCTGTGCATCGTGTAATTGTCTTTCTAAATCCAATTTCATATTCATCAGTAGCATTTGAACAGGTGTTTGAGCAGTTTCTTCTAAATAACCTGTAGGAACACGACTGTCTGGATATCGTTCAATAAGGCCGCCTTCAACATCTGGTGTGATTTCATCAATGCCAGCTAATTCTAGTGCTTTTGAATTGGCTACACACATATGAACAGAGGTGTGCATAGTAATAACAGGAGCAGTTGTTGACACTTGGTCCAACACATCGCGCGTAGGATGTGCTTGTTCTTTCAAGAAATTGTGGTCATAGGCATATCCAACAATAGGATCTGTTTCACCTAAGTTGTGTGCTTTTTTAAAATCCTTCAACAGTTGGACAATATCTTTGAAGCATTCTGCAGAAGATAAATCTGCCATAGCCTCATACTGAACAGTCATACTTAAATGTCCGTGCGTATCAATAAACGAAGGCATTAAGGTATTTCCATTAAGGTTAATACGCTGGCAATCATCTGAAAGCTGTTTTTCGATGTCTTCCAACGCGCCACTTGCGGCGATTACGCCGTTGCGAATCAAAACAGCTTCTGGTTGATCGTTTTTGTTTTCCATGGTAATAATATCACCATTATAATATAGCTTTTCCATTGTCATATATCCTCTCTTAAACAGAAGAACCGCAATTAAGCTATCCAAATCTTATCTTAAGCTTATTATGACAATAGAATCTGTAAATAACAAATACATCTTTGCACGGAATATTTATTAAATTACATCTTTTTTTTATAAGGAAAAATAGATATGCGTCAATGAAATTGATTTTTTTCATTGACGCATATCTATTGATTTGAGCAACAAAACATATTATCTGAAAAAAATAACCATGTTTTGCTAAGAAATGCATTTATAATAGTCTATTAAACATGATAATAATCAAGTACATAATTTTGGAAAATACGTGCCCATTTAGATAAGTAACGTGGTTTGAACCACAAAAGATACATTTCATAGCGTGAGGTAACGCCAGCGATGTCTAATACAGCATAATGATCTGGTGTTAGCTGCATCCATTGTTTGCGGTTGTGCGCGCAGGTTAATATACTGCCTACTCCAGCATGAAACATTTCCGTCATAATATCTGAATTACCTTCAAAAATAATATTAGGTTTAAAATGCATTTCTTGAGCAAGATTGTCAACTAATCGTTCCTTATGCGATGGGGGTAAAGATATTAAAGGCTCTTTTTCAAGCTCTTCAATGGTAATGATACCTTTCTTTGCTAAGGGGTGATCCCTGAATACAAGTAATTGGTAAGGATAGCTAAAAAGAAGTTGAGAACCGATTTGCTCATGATGTTCTATTTCGTTTGAAATACCAAAATCAAGATCGCCCTTTAAAAGATTATAGAGCACCTCTTCTCTAGACATTTGCAAAACTTTTAGTTGCATGTTTGGGTAAGAGTCTAATAAATCAAGCATCCAGTCACCATAGTAATTGCTGTCTATAACACCTAATGATAGACTGTTTTCTGATTCTTCACCACGTATCTCCCTGAACTCGCGTTGAATGTCCTCCAATTTATGCAAAATAATTGAACCGTAATGTGCAACAATTTCTCCGTAAGGCGTAATCGTAATATTTCTTCCCTGGCGCTCAAATAATGGATAACCCAAATCTTTTTCGAACTTGCTCATTGTTACACTTAATGAGGATTGCGTGATATCTAATGATTTTGCAGCTTTTGTAATTGATTGGTTTTTTACGACTTCTTGAAAATATTCTAGTTGAAGTAAATTCATTTTAATGCCTCCAAAGACTTAACTTTTTATAGAGAAGTATTTTTCTATATAGTCGATATCCTCTTTATAATCTGGATAACTACGTTCCATTGCGTCGATGAATTTGCAAGCCATCTTTGGAAGCTCTCGTTCTTTTTTCCAGCATAGAGATAAATTGCAGTGGCAATCTAAATCACTAATGGTTTTGGTAACCTGCGTTTCATCTAACCAATACATGTTTTTGCTTTTCTTTGCATTAAAGTAAGGCATATATAGCATTTGTTTCGATGCAAAAAGAACGCCACGCCCTTGTTGAACCATTTTGCTCATCATTCTTGCGTTTCCCTCAAATACAATATTAGGTTTGCAACTTTTTTGCGCAAACAATCTGTCTGCGATTTTATAAATCGTATTTGATGGTAAGGCAATTATGTTCTCATCCTTAATATCTTCAAATACAATAGTTTCTTTTTTTGTTAGCGGATGATTACATGCCATGGTTACTACATATTCGTCATTTATGATGGTTTTTCGTTCAATGCCTGGAACGTCCCTATCAAATTCGCCTAATGCGATATCAATGCTTTCGTCAAATAATGCTGTAATCATTTGGCCCTCACTTAACATTTTCTGTTGTAGCCGAAGCTTTGGGTTTTCTAGAACGAAATCTTGAAGCCAGCCGTTTAGAAACATGCTATTACTCACTGATAATGTAAAGCCATTCTCCAAGGTTTCCTTAGCGCTATATAATTCTTTTTCCATTTCATTAAGTTGATTAAATATAAACTTCGAATGTTCTAATAATTTTGCGCCAGTTTCATTGAGTTTAATATTACGCCCCTTTCTGTCAAAAAGAGAAACGTTTAATTCTTTTTCCAACTTACTTATCGTTGAACTCAGTGATGGTTGCGCAATATGAAGCTGCTCGGCTGCTTTGCTAATATGTTCGTACTGTGCAACGACCTGAAAATAATTCAATTGAGACAAAAGCATGTTATCACGTCCTCGTATAATATTTCACCTATTTAAGTATATCATTTTATAAATCAATAATCAAAAATTTTCAGAAAATATATATTTGTCGTTTATCGCTTCATAGTGTAAGGTAAACATAAGCTTTATGATTCATATCAGAAATAGTTATTGGTGTTTTGCGAAGAATTTTTTGTATTTTCCGCAATATATTCAACCCTTATCTTAGTTTATTTTCAAAAATACCTTCAACTAGTTTCTAACGAATCTAAAACACATTCAGACTGTAGTGTATATTTTTAAGAGAGGTGGATTTCAATGAGTGCAATGATGGCTTTTTCTTGGATCGGTATTATGTTGCTAATTGGGATGGTCTGTCGAGCAAAAATTCCCTTCCTGGCAAACATTTTAATGCCTGCAAGTGTTATTGGTGGGATTCTTGGTTTTATATTATTGAACATTCCTGGTGTTACAACAGCCTTAGGCATTGACCCAAATATGTACAATATTATTGTTAACATCTTTTTTACGCTATCATTTATTTCCATGGGGTTGACATCAACGCCAAAGGCAGAAGGACAAACTTCTGCCGATGTTACTAAGCAAATGACCAAGGGTTCCTTGGGGATGGGGGTTTTGTGGGCGATGACCTACTGCATTCAACCACTTATTGGTTTTGGTGTTATTCTTATCCTCGGTGGTATGTTTGCAATGCCAGCTGAATATGGTACTTTATTCCCATTTGCCTTCTGCCAAGGCCCTGGCCAATCGGCTACCTTTGGTGGGATTATTGATACAACTACACAATTTACCTCTGCAAGCCAAGTGGCCATTACCTATTCTGTTATCGGCTTTATATTTGCTTTCTTGGTAGGTGTACCACTTGCCAAAATCGGTTTAAAGAAAGGTCTTGCTGCTCACCCTGAAAAACTTAGTCCGGCCGTATTGAAAGGTCTCTATAAGCCAGCAGAACAGAAGGAATTTGCGGGCAAAATTACTACCTATAATGGTAATATCGATGTTTTAGCATTCCATTTAGCCCTTGTTACCTTTACCTTTGTTGTAACCATTTATGTTCAAAAGCTTTTAATGCTTGTTCCATTTTCTATGTTCCAAACCATGGCTTCTATGACCTTTATCGTTGGTTATATGATTGCATGCCTTTTGAAAGTTCTTATGTCTAAAATCGGTATCAAACAATATCACGATGATGTTTTACAAGCTCGTATCACTGGTACCACAACAGACTTCCTTATTGTTGGTGCATTTATGGCTGTGCAATTGTCTGTTGTTGGTAAGTGGTTAGTTCCTATTCTCGTAGCGTCAGTTATTGTTGGTGCGGTTACCTTGGCTATTAGCTTGTACTTTGGTCCTCGCCTTGGTGGCGATTGCGACTTTGAACGTACATTAGGTTTGTGGGGATGCTTAACAGGTACCTGCCCAAGTGGTGTTGCCGTTATTCGTGTTGTTGACCCTAACCTCAAGACAACAGCTTCTGCCGAAATGGGTATGATGAACCTATTTATGATTCCATGTTATTTAATTGCTCCGCTTATTATCGAGTTTTGCGCTGGACACGTAACCTTTACCACGCTAGCTCTAACCTGCCTTGCTACAGCTGTTGTCTGCTTAATTGTAATTAAGATTTTCCGTTGCTGGGGCAAGCCAACTTACAGTTTCAAACACGGTGTGGTGTGTCCTGATGTAACTGAGGATTGCAAAGAGTTTGAAAAAAGCGGTACCCACTCTCCATTCTAACTCTCCATTCTAATAAAAAACATAAATAGAAATGCTAAGGTGTTATTTTATAAGATGATGCCTTAGCATTTTTAACAATTAGCTCGGTATATTAAAAACGGAGGCGTTAATTATGAAGACACTGTATTTTAATGGTGATATTATCACAGTAAACGATGCGCAACCAAATGCAGAGGCCTTGCTTGTAGAAAACGGAAAAATTGTTGCAGTTGGCGCATTAGCAGATGTGCAATCGTTTGCTGATGAAAAAACAGTGCGTGTTAATTTAGATGGCAAAACAATGTTGCCAGGCTTTATTGATGGCCATGGGCATATTGGAAATGCTATGGCAGGCCTACCACAGATGTATCCGCCACCAAATGGAACTATTGATAGCAAAGAAAAATTGTTGTCTGCACTGAAAAAAATGGTAGATAAGGGAGAACTCGTGGCCAATGGATGGTTGGTTGCAATGGGTTACGATAACGCTTTCTTTGAAAATGAAGAGCACCCAACAAGATACGATTTAGATACAGTATCTAAAGAAATTCCAATATTGTTGTTACATGTTAGTGGTCATGTAGGTGCGGTTAATAGTAAAGCACTTGATATGATGGGATGGACAAAAGATATCCCAAATCCTGATGGAGGTATTTTGCAAAGGGATGCTGTTACAGGTGAACTTAATGGCATCATCGAGGAGCGAGCCATTCATATAATTGGGTTTAATGTGTTAAAAGATTTTAGCCTGAAGACTGTTGTAGATATTTTAGTACATACACAAGCTATTTATGCTTCGCGCGGGGTAACAACTGCGCAAGAAGGCGGCACAACGGAAGATGTGCTTAAGACATTACAATATGCGCAGGAAAACAATAAATTAATCATTGATATTGTTTCTTATCCGATGCAAGATTATGTTAGCGAGCTTATTCCAGATGATACATCAGTACAACAATATAATAATCATTTAAAAATAGCTGGTGCAAAATTAGTTGGAGATGGTTCACCACAAGGAAAAACCGCATGGTTAACAAAGCCGTATTATAAAGTGCCGGAAAATGCTACGGCAGATTACTGCGGTTATCCAATATTTACTGATGAGCAGATGTTCGATTTTTGCAAACAGGCATTAGAGCATAATTGGCAAATGCTTGTCCATTGCAATGGGGATGCAATGGGAGATCAATTTATCAATAGTTACAAAAAAGCTCAGGAAGAAACGGGAAATTATCGCAACTTGCGACCTGTGATGATTCATGCTCAAACTGTGCGCGAAGATCAACTTGATGAAATGAAAAAGATGAATATAATGCCGTCCTTCTTCCATGATCATGTTTTCTATTGGGGCGATTATCACTATGAATCTGTTTTAGGGCCAGAGCGTGCGAGTCGCATTAGTCCACTTTCCTCTTGCGTAAAGCGTGACATGCCGTTTACACTTCATAATGATGTGCCTGTGACTCCAATTAATCCAATTTTTGATATACATAATGCAGTTAATCGCGTAACCAGAAATGGTCGTGTTTTGGGTGCAGAATTCTGTGTTGATGTTATGGAGGCAATCAAAGCAGTAACCATCTATGGTGCTTATCAACACTATGACGAAGAAATCAAGGGCAGTTTAGAAGTTGAGAAGAATGCAGATTTAGTTATTCTGGATAAGAATCCTCTTAAGGTGGAAAAAGAAAACATCAAAAATATTCGGGTGTTAGAAACTATTAAAGAGGGAAAAAGTATTTATAAAGCGTAACTGGTGTGTTTCCCGTCGGGTTTGTCAAGTAAACTGGGGAGTGTAAAATAAAGTGTGTAAGTTAGAAAACCAACGGCTTACGCACTTTATTTTTTATATAGAGGTGCGATATGCTAATCGAAAGGACTTGAAAGGATATGGGTGCGACTACAATGGCACCTCGAAAGAAACGCGATACTGCAAATAAGGAGTCAATTCTTGATATAAACATTTCCAAAGATTGGTTGTTGTTATTTTATATTTGTTGATTGTAATTCTTTTCAAAATAATTGGTGATTTCTCGGTAAAAGAGATCACCGTTTTTAGTATTGGCAAATTCGCTGTCCATGACAACATACAAATCCGATGAAATATATAGGGAAATATCTTTGATTACAGTTTGTTGTAAATCAAAAGGAAATTTAGGAAAATATTCGAGCAAAATCGAAGATATGAGACTGACACCCAGCTTATTTTTAATGAAGTGCTGCGGCAGGATATAAATATCACTTTCTATAAGAGAGTTCGGAGCTTCCTTGCATTGATTTTTGAGAATAGCCTGCAATGGAATGCAATCGTTTTTTAAGAAAAGCAGTGGATATTTTAAAAGCTCTTCTACAGGAATGGTTTTATAGGCTTCTAGGGGATGGTTTTCTGAGAAGAAAGCCTGTAAATGGCCGAACAGAAGACGATGGAAGCAAAGACTGGAATGCTTGCGACTAATTTCCTGTAGGTACTGCTCTTCAATGAGAATGATACCAATGGAAGAAATGCCGGCAATGATACGGTCCAAAATTTTTTGTGCATCATAGAGTTCAATTTTGATATCCCAATGGCGAACATCCTGACAATGGCGCCAAAATTGAAACAAATAGGTATTTCCTAAAAATGGTGTGACATCAAGGGAAATCGTTTTAAGAGCTTGAGGTGATTGCTTTTTTATGGCATCGAGTTGATGTTGCATAATATACAGCTCTTCAAATATACGCTCGGCAGTATGAACAACACATTCACCGGCTTCAGTCAAGGATACACCTTGATGGTGGCGCTCCAATAATGTGATATCCAGTTCATTTTCTAAACGCTTGATGGATTCGCTCAAGGAGGGTTGACTGATGTGCAGTGCGTTAGCTGCGTGAGTCATGGTATTCATCTTTGAAATTTTGAGAAGATATTCAAGTTGTTCGATGCGCATAGAATCACCTCATCTAAAATCGTCCATAGGGATAACCTATCAACATTACTACTACCAATTATACATGAATAAGAGCACATTTTATAATATAAATAACGATAAGAAAGGGGGTCATTCTAATGACATTTCCTATTAAACAAGATGAAGTAGTAGAGGTTGTTTCTAACTTGGTAGCCGGACAAAGCTACAATCCGGGCAGCGACGAATATGATGTAGCGACATATTTCAAATCTTATATGGAAGAAGCAGGCATTTCGGTAGAAACTGTTCCGATCTCCGAACGACGCTTCAATGTAATTGCCCGCCTCAAGGGTCAAGGTAAAGCAGCACCGTTATCCTTTTCCGGACACATGGATGTTGTGCCCGTAAGTGAAACCGAGTTGAGCAAATGGAAAACCGCTCCATTTGTGCCAACTGTCATTGGTGATATGCTCTACGGACGTGGCAGCGCTGACATGAAAGGCGGCTTAGGGGCAGCAATGGCCGCACTGAAAGCAGTTAAGGAAAATGGTATCGTCCCACCGGGGGATGTCGTGGTCATCGGCACCGTGGATGAAGAAGCAGTTATGGGTGGCGTTAAGGCGCTTACTACTTGTGGCCTTTTAGATGATATCAAGGATATGGTTATTTGTGAACCTTCCGACATGAAGCTTTATTGCTGCTGCCGTGGACGTACTTGGGCTGATATTACACTCACCGGCGAAAGCGGTCATGCTTCTATCGAAGGCAAAGGCAACAATACCATTAACCACGCAGCCACTTTGATTAATGCGGTAAACAATCACAAATTTGATTTTCCACCATATGAAATGCTCGGCAATGTATTCTGGCAGGTAACACTGATTGATGGTGGACTGGAACCGGCTGTCGTACCGGATACCTGTACTGTTACTGTGGATGCACGACTTGTTCCCGGCTCAACCACTAACGATATTTGGAATGCAATGGAAGCCTTGTTGGCTAAGCTCTCTGCTGAAAATCCTGATTTTCATGCAAAATTTGAAGTCATCGAACGTCGTGAAGCTTGGGAAACCAATAAATCTCTGCCGTTGGCAGAAATGGCACGACGCGGTTTTGCCAAAACAGATATTCCTCTCGAATATGGTGCAGCCAGCTATACCACGGACGGTGCTTATTTTGGTAGCGTCATGAACATGAACATGGTTATCATTGGCCCTGGCGACATCGTTAATGCCCATCGCGACAATGAATTCACTCCAGTAAAGCAGCTTGCCCAAGCAGCCAATGTGTATTACGATATGATGGTAAACAACACCCTTCCTCTGAACGACTAATACCATCAAAATACAGTGGAAATGTATTAACTTCTTAAAAATTAATTCACTTATTGCGCTTAGAAAAACGCCTTACTCTGGTACCCATACGCCATGCGTTCGGTACTCCTAATAGCGTATATCAAATTCATCAATCTTATAATAAAACACGAGCACCCTCTCCTTTTTACTGGTTTGTATAGCTACCTACAGTATGAAATGTGCTCGTGTTTTTTATGCTATCATAAATTGCAAGTCCAAGTTGAACAGTAAAAAATCAAGTCGCACTATTTTCTGCATTTGAATATACTACATCTAAAAAGCTGTCAAACAGCTCCTCGGGTATTGCATATTCCAGTTGCTTTCTTGGTAGAGCGTTCATTTCGTCAGCGAACTCTAATATTTGTTCATTCGAATAGTTATCAATCCTTAGAAACTTTGTGATTCTTATGACATTTACTGCGATTAATCTCGTAATTAGCCTGACCACACTTAGCAGAATACGAAGGAATCGACCATAGGTACCGTTACGCTCAGCTGTACCACATCTTAGTTCATTTAGAACAGTTGACGGGGAATAGTCGCGTTCACTAGCGATATGGCGAAGAGATAAGGTGCTGACCTCTTTGTCGTGATGGTGTAAATGTGCTTGAATTGGTTTGACTCATGGATGTTTTCCTCTAGTAGGTTTTGTGTGGTAACTTCATTCTACCAAAAGAGAGCATCATGGGTCATTTTTATTGTTCAACTTCATTTTACAATCTACCGCATTTTTTGATAGTTGTTTTTACACTAACAATATTGCCCATTGCATTTGCCAGAAAATATCGAACTGTCAGCGAATTTATATTGACAGTCATCTCATTTATAAATAAAATATATACATCAATACATTTTTATCAAAGAATGATTACATTTCTTTGCTATTATTAATCATGAAAGGAGGATTATTTTAGAATGATGTTTTCGCCGTAGAATCATACACACAAATTAAGGAGGGAAAGGGAAATGGATGCCCGAACACGAAAAAGGCGCTGCAGAAAAGCAACTAGTATTCTCTTAACGTTTGCAATGCTTTTCACACTCGCTCCTGCTGCTTATGCTGCCGATGATGCAACAACGACGACTTCACCTATTTTTTCGGATGTTGCTGACGACGCTTGGTACAAAGAAGCAGTGGATTATTCTGTAAACAACGGCCTATTAGTAGGCGTTTCGGACGATTTATTTGGACCAAATTTAGATGTCTCTCGCGCTATGGTGGTCACTGTTATGTGGCGACAAAGTGGTGCACCTCAAAACGATGGGGTTTCTACTTTTAAGGATGTTGCGGCTAGCGACTGGTATGCCCAAGCTATTAAATGGGGGCAGGACGAGGGTTTTGTTGCCGGCATGGCAGATGGCGTATTTTCACCAAAAGACGATGTCAGCCGCGAGCAGTTGGTAACTTTTATCCAACGTTATGCCGAGTACACCGGCTCGAATGTTGCTGTTAAAGACGAAAGTATCTTAAACGCTTACACTGACGCCGATAAGGTTTCTGCATGGGCAAAACCTGCTGTTATCTGGGCCCTAGAAAATGATGTTATTCATGGCTTAACAGACAAAACTGTGGCACCTCGCGAAAGTGCAACCCGTGCACAGTATGCGGCCATCCTTATGAACATTGGTGCAAAGACACCGACAATCACTTACGACAAACTCACCTATTACCATAATGGTAATATTATCACAGTAGACGAAGAAAACGGTGAAGACGCCAACGGCGAACCAATTCCTGCTAAGGGCGTTTTAGTTGGCGATGGCTATATTTTAAAAGTGGCCTATACCGATGACGACGTGCAAGCCATTATGGATTCTTTGGAAGGTCTTGAATACATCGACTACGATCTTAACGGCGATACCATGATTCCTGCTTTTGTCGATGCACATAGCCATATCAATATGGTAGGTCAAAACTTCGATGCATCTCCTTCAGCAGGTGTAACCAGTCTAGAAGCACTTGTTGAAATTGGGAAAAAAGATTTTGACTCTTGGGTAAATGACACTTCCTTAGATGATAAATATGGGCCAAATGAACCAAGCGGTAAATTCTGGTTTGCTACAAACGGTTTTGACAACACCGCTTTTGTGGACGCTGATAAAAACTTTGGTAAAGGTCAATATGCAATGCCTACCAAAGATGTTCTAGATAAGATTTCCACAGAATATCCTATTGTCTACATTCATGCATCCAGCCATATGGGTGCCCTTAACTCCAAAGCTATGGAACTTTTGCCAGAGTTGGTTAAAGCCGCAGGCAAGGAAGAAATGGCAAACGCAGAGGTAAACTGGGATAAGGATGAAAATGGTGAATACACTGGTATTGTTCGCGAAGGTGGATTTTACGTATTAGCCTATATTGGCAAACTTTGGAATCCACAAGGCAATCGTACATTAGATTCATCTAGTATCTTGGCAAACGCAATGGATACCTACGCAGAAAATGGTATTACCAGTGGTATCATTGGTGGCGGTGGGAAAGACCAAACAAAATTGATGGACGGCATTCCTGAAGAAGAACGTATCATTGATATTACCTCCCTTGTTACTTATGATAACTATTCAACTCTTTTAAAGGGTAACACTGTGGCAGATAGCCAATATAGTACAGCTGGATTAAAGTATGGCGCTGTAAAGATGCTGCTCGATGGTTCTCCACAAGGTAAGACCGCATGGTTTGCTGTAGATGAAACCGATTCATCTGGTGGTGGGTATTACCGCGATAGCACAGAAACTATTCTCGACAATAAGGGCGAAAATAGTTGGTGGTATGCAGAAAAAGAAGGTAAACAATTTGAAGATAAAGTTGTGGTAGAGCGATTTACACAACTTATGAAGGACGGCGTACAATTCCACGCTCACGCTAACGGCACTGGTGCCATTCAACAATTTATCGACGCCTACAGAATGGCCCTTGTCAATAATGACGTTGACTTGAACGATGAAGCGGCCATCAAAGAGATGCAAGACAAGGTGCGCGCGGTTATTATTCACAGCCAAACCATCACCCAAAAGCAATTACAAGAATGTAAGGATTTAGGCATAAACATTTCCTTCTTTACCGACCACGTATACTACTATGGCGACTATCACATGTTCTCTACTGTTGGTCCTATTCGCGGCCAACTCATTAGCCCTATGAACGATGCTTTAGAAGATGATGAAATCAATATCACCATGCATCAGGATTCCCCAGTAGCCCCTCCAAATATGGTGTTCTCTATCTTTAACGCGACCAACCGCATCACTCGCGATAATCAACCAATTGGCCGTGGCTCTGCCAATGGTTCTAGCGATAGCGATAGCCGTATTACCGATTGGACCAACAAGCAATATGATACCAAGGACGAACGCGTGAGCGCCTACGAAGCTTTGAAGTGCGTAACCATCAATAGCGCATGGCAAAACTACGAAGAAGATGAACGCGGTTCTATCACAGCTGGCAAACAAGCTGACTTCGCTATTCTAGAAACCAATATTCTAGACGAAGATTTCCTCAGCATGGATCCAGATGTTGTACAAAAGGGCGGCTTTGTCGATGTAACCATTAACAACGACGAGACCATCTTTATAAAAGCCTAACAAAAAAGAGGATATGCTTCCTATTCAGAAAGCGTATCCTCAGACTGTCGAAAAGCCCCGTTTTGAAACAACTCAAAACGGGGTTCTTTGTGTTTTCTATGAAATTAAGCCGGCGCAGCAAATTTTGTACAAACAAAGGCGAATTCTCGCCTTCTCTCGTCAGCCACAAGGCCAACTTTTTCAGGTTCATTGCAGCAAATTTAAGCTTCACCCAGTTTGTTACCTGGGCCAAGCCTCGATTCAGTGGTAGAAACGATGCTTTCTTTTTCTTCCTGTGGTGGATTATCGTCGAAGTCGAAAGGCTTTTTACCATGCTTTTCACGGTCTTCGTTGATTTCCTTCTGCAGCTGCTTGGTATATCGTTTGGCTTCTCGAGGAACAATCTTTTTGGCCTTCTTTCGCATGTTGGCGTTGGCCTTAATATGGGTGCCATCGATAAATACGGCGTAGCTATCTAGACAGCCTCCATTTCAATAACATTACGATTACTTGGTTTTTTAACCAGCATATTTATCACCCTTTTATATTATACTGCATTTCTGGGCTAAATACGCGAAAAGGCCGCCAAATGGCGACCTTTTTCGACAAGCTGAAGCGAAACCTCGCTTGGAGGTCTCGCTTTGATATTGGTGTTTCGAATACTTATTAGTCTTCGAAGATTTGGTACACTGGTGCGCCTTCGCATTGTGCTGGCATTCTTACGCCGCCGAGCATTGCTACGGTTGGGGCTACGTCAACTTCGCGGATTACACGGTCGGTTATGTAGTCTTTCTTGATGTTAGGGCCAGCTGCCATGAAGATTGGGGATACGGAGGTATCTGCATAGCCATGATAGGTGGAGATGGAGTCACCGTGGATACGGTTGAAGCCTTCTTCGTTGAAGTAGATGATATCGCCGGTGTTGTACCCGTCAAGGCCGAAGTGAGCTGCTTCTTTCTTACGTACTGCCAAGGAAACGATACGCTTGCCGTTCCAGCGGTAGCTGTAAAGATCGTCGATAATCTTTCTTTCGAGTTCGTATTGGTCAGCTGGGTCTACGATACCATGTGGGTTGCGTCCCTTGAGGTTGATGTAGATGTAGATACCACGTTGTGCAACTGCGGTGGTCTTTTCCCAGTCGATTTCGCGAAGGCTGTTGCCGTTTTCGTCTTTCTTCATAACGGTGTAGCCAAGTTCTTCCATAACCTTGATGTTTACGCCGAATGGGTCGCCGATTGGAACTGCTGGTTCGTCTTCTTCAGCACATACAAGACCGTGGTCGGAAGTGATGATGATATCCCAGCCTTCGTCAAGAAGGTGCATGAAACGGCCAAGGTAAACGTCGGTGTCTACATAGAAACGTTCCATAACGTCTTGGATGAGGGTTTCATCATAGAATTCTTTGTGTGGACGATATTTTGCATTTTCCCAGAAGGTGTGACCAGCAATGTCAACATTGTGGAGGTGAGAGAATACTACATCGTAGCCATTTTCTTCGATAAGAGCGTTGATAGCGTTACCTTGCCATTCGCTGTAAGATTCCCAAAGTGGGGAGAAGATTTCCATTGCGCACTTAGGGCTGTCACCGATCATCATAGATACGGAACGAAGTTGACCAGCTTTTTCTTGGATTTGCTTGAGAAGGGATTTTGGATGGAAGAGCATGTCGTTGTTAGCTTCCATTGCGTTACCATACCACATTTCAACGGAAGAACCGTCTTCTGCGAGTTCGATAAGGATAGCTTGGCGTACAACATCAATCTTTTCACCCTTCTTGCTTACGGTATCAAAGATATCGTTAATAACTTCTTTAGGGGTATCCAATACAGCGATAGGAGCATCAGCCTTCTTGGACTTGTAGATTTCTACCTTAGTATATTTGCCTTCTTCGTTAGGAATAACGAGTGCAGGACGACGTTCCATACCACCAGATACAGGGATGATGAATTCCTTGCAGCCTTCTGGAGCGTTAGCCCAGCCTTTAGCATCCTTAAGTGGAAGGGTGGTCTTTACTTCTTCAAAATTTGGCTTGGACACACCAGCGCATTCACCTTCATGTTCGTTCATAATCATGTTCTTAAGAACCTTTGCCTTAAGGGACATATCAAGACCGTTTTCGGTACCAGCTTCTTTTTCTTCTACTTCAAGGTCAGAAAGTACGCAACCTGCGCCAGAATCGTCGGCTTCTACTTCATCAACGTGAGCTTCGTTGATGGTGGTGCTAGCTTCAATCCATTGGCCCCATTCAGCGGTACCTACAGCGATGTTGATGTTGGATGGTTGGGTACCGTCAACAACGTGAAGGTTTTCGCTATCGGAGGTTGGAGGCCAAGAAGAACCTGGCCAGTGATAAACGAGGGTCTTGTTACCAGCTTCTGCAAAAACGTTCCAGAGTGGTTCTGCTTTGCAGTTACGGGAGTCAAAGGAATATACCAAGGTGTCAAGATCAGTTGGATGTGGGTTCCAGAAGTCGGTTACACCGTGGGTACCAGCATAAGCACCAGTAGCCAAGGTGGTCCACATTGGAGGGGTGATAGTTGGCATTGCGCCGAGCATGACGAGGTCTTCACGAGCGGAGCCGCGTTTTTGGAATTCTGTGAAGTTTGGCATAACGCCTTTGTCCATGTACTTTTTGGTTAGACGTGGGTCTAAACCGTCAACACCCAAAACTAATACTTTGTTTTTCATGTTTTGTCCTCCTAAAATAATTTACGTTTTAACATGTGTTCTCGAAAGAGATGTTGCATTTGGTGTTTGTCGTTTCTTTCTGTTATTATAATACCGCTTATAGGTTCTAAAAAAAAACAATATTATTAGGTGCGTAAAATCCTGCTACAACTTTATTGGTAGGCTCTTTTTGATCATACCCTTGACTTTTTTGCAATCTGTCTATACGACGAAAGGTTTGACTCTTTATTTCCAGCCATTTATGGTACAATGAGTTATGGCCATTCGGTTGCCACAACTTCAACTTGAAAGGAGCTTTTTCATGCGATTAGAGCAGCTCTATTACTTCGTCAAAACGGCCGATATGCGCGCGCTTTCAGCGGTAAGTGACGAATTATTTATCTCTCAACAGGCACTAAGCTCTTCTATTAAAAAGCTAGAAAACGAATTCAACGCCACCCTTTTTACCCGCACACCAAAAGGAATGGTTCTTACGGAAGATGGCGAATATTTTTACGGTATCGCTAGACAAATGCTGGCGCAATACGAGCAACTGCGTTTTCACTTCTTTTACGATCAGGAAACATCCTATGAACCCCTTTCTATTGGCATCAATCCCAAGGTGAAGGAAGCTTTTATGCCAAAGGTCATCAGCTATTTTTATAAGGAATACCCTAATTTTGATATCTCATATCATTCTTTGCAAAACAACGACATGATTCCTTCTATGGAATCCGGCGAAATCAACCTTGGCGTTTTGCCTGTGCTTGAAGTCAATGGTAACCTTTGGTTGGATTTGCCTGATGGGTACACGTTTGAACCATTTTTTACCAACTCTCTCACCTTGCTCACGGCTCCGAACTCGCCTTTTGCCAATTTTCAAACCATCTCCATGAATACAATTGTAAAGCATCCCGTTGTTCTTCAATCCTTCACGCCCAAAAAAACAGATATGTTTTACTCTCTCCTCCAGTATTTTTGTAAGGAACCCGAGGTTATATGGACCGATAGTTTTTCCTTGCAAATGGCAATGGTGCGCGACGGCCTTGGTAGTGCCTTCAATCTCCACTCTAATCTCAGCAATATCAATGGCCTCTGCCGTATTCCGATCACCAACAACATCAAAATCCAGGTTGGTTTTGTTTTACGAGAAAACCTCGAAGAAAATGGACTACGCGATTTTTACATGATGAAAACCAAAGGCCTCTTAGACGAAGATTTCCTTGTTTTTTAAGCACACAAAAACTCTGCCCCATTTGGAGCAGAGTTTCATTGTATGTAAATTTATTAGAATTCTTCTTCAAGAATTTGATATACTGGTGCGCCTTCGCATTGTGCTGGCATTCTTACGCCACCAAGGTAAGCGATGGTTGCAGCAAAGTCAACTTGACGAATGACACGGTTGGTGTAATGACCTTCCTTAAGGCCTTTACCTGCGGACATGAAGATTGGAGATACGGAGGTATCGTTGCAGCCCTTGAAGGTGGAGAGGGAGTCACCGTGAACGCGGTTGTAGCCTTCTTCTAAGAAGTAGATGATGTCGCCGCATTCATCGCCGCTCATGCCAATAACAGCGGCGTCTTTGTTGCGCAAAGCGATGGAAACAATACGCTTGCCAGTTTTAGCATCGCGATAGTTGTAGAGGTCGGAGATGATTTGTCGTTCAAGCTCATACTTATCTGCTGGATCTACAATACCTGTAGCGTCACGGCCCTTGAGGTTGATCCAGATGTGGTTACCACGGGTAGCAACAGCGCGGGTCTTTTCCCAGTCGATTTCTGCGAGTTCGTTGCCATCAGCGTCTTTCTTAAGCACGGTGTAGCCGAGTTCGCTCATTACACCAGCGTTAACGCCGAATGGGTCGCCTAAGGTTGGTGGCAATTCTTCAGTTACAAGAAGACCATGGTCAGATACAACGAAGATGGTCCAGCCTTCATCGAGAAGTGGCAAGAAGTTGCCGATGTATTTATCAGTATCGAGGTAAGCATTTTCAATGAATTGCTTGTAAGCTTCGGTATTGAGGCCTGGTTCATAGTCACGTTCTACGCTCCAGTTCCAGAATACGTGTGCCATGTTGTCGATGTTGTGGAGGTGGGAGAATACCACTTCAACATCTTGCTTTTCGATGGCATACTTCAAGCAATCTGCTTGCCATTGGGTGTATACTTCCCAGCTTGGTTGCATGATTTCGCGAACAACTTGTTCTCTACCACCAAGGGTAATCATAACTGGTTGAACAAGGTCAACATTTTCGGTAATATCTTTATAGAACCTCTTTGGATGGAAGAGTGCATCGCCATTGTCAATATCAAGCGCTGAGGATACCCAAAGTTCTACGCTAGAACCATCTTCTGCCATGTTGAACACGCGAACAGAACGGTTAACGTGGGTTTCGCCATCCTTGTAAGGAACGGTATCGATGATGTCCTTCACTAAGGTGTTGTTCTTAACAACAGCTAGAGGTTCTTCGTCTTTTTTGCGCTTATAGATTTTAACGGTATCGAAGATGCCTTCTTCGTTTGGTTCTACCAAGCAAACCCAACGCTTAGCGCCGCCAGCTAGGGTGATAGGGAATTCCTTGGAGCCTTCTTTTGCGTTTGGCCAGTTCTTTGCTTCTTTTAGAGGAACGCGGGTGGTGGTATCACCAAGCTTGGTACCAAAGTCGCCTTCGTCGAGGGTACGCATAACAGCCGTAACCTTCTTACGGTTGAGGGCTTTATCAAGTGCTTCGAGGGCTTTTACAGACTTATCTGAGGTAGCTGCAGGTGCATCTGCCATATCGTCCAAGTCGGTGATGATGCAGCCAGCGCCGTTGTCATGGTTTTCGCCTTGAGCAATAACGGTTTCTTGAATGGTGCCATCAGCGTGGATGTATTGTTCCATGTCGCGTAGGGAAGAACCCATGCTTACACTTGCAGGTTGGGTACCATCTACAACCATAAGATTTGGGTTGTCAGAGCTTGGTGGCCAAGAAGCGCCTGGCCAGTGCCATACGAGGGTCTTCTTGCCGGCTTCAGCAAAAACGTTCCAAAGCTGTTCAGCCTTGCAGCCGATGGAGTCAAAAGCGTAAACGATTTCGTCCAAATGTTCCTTAGATTGTCTCCAGAAGCAGGTAATCCCGTGGGTTTCTGGATATGCACCAGTAGCGAGGGTGGTCCATAGTGGAGGAGTGATGGTTGGCATTGCGCCGAGCATCACGAGGTCTTCACGGCAGGTCCCTTTTTCTACAAATTTTTTGATGTTAGGAAGTTTTCCTTCATCCATATATTTTTTTGTGAGGGATGGTTCCATCCCGTCAACACCGAGAATTAAAATCTTGTCAGTCTTTGCTTGTCTTGACATTTTTACATCGTCCTTTCGTTCTGTAAATTTACTGTGTTCCTTGATTAACCTTATCTTATCATGATTGTAGGGGCGTGTATAACATCCAAATAAACCCAATTTTGGTAAAGTTACCGAATTTATTTGTACCCCCTTATATTATTTATACAAACAATTAGCACTCGACGTATTTGTTTGCTAATATAGATAAAATCCCATCATTACCACATTTTAAAGGAGTTTACTATGCGCCTTGAACAACTGGAATATCTTTGTGAAATCGCCAAACGTAAATCTATGAATCAAGCTGCAGCCAAGCTTTTTGTCAGCCAACAAACGCTGAGTACAGCCATTAAAAACCTCGAAAAAGAACTCGACACCAAGCTTTTGGAGCGCACCTACCATGGCGTTTTTCCTACCCAAATTGGTCAAGAGCTTATTGATATCTCAGAAAATCTTATTAATGACCTCGACCAACTCAAGCTAAAAATTGCCGCCCAAAACAATCGTCAATTAGAGGGTGTCATTCACGTCGCCGCTGAGCCTGGTATTACTGACCTTATTCTCCCTAACCTTATCGCCTCTTTTTACAAATATTATCCTAATGTTTGGCTTGATACCGTTCAAACAGAGCGCATCAATATTCGTGAGCTCATGGAAACGGGTGATTGTGACGTGGCACTGTTTTCTTACCACGCCAACGACACTCAACCTCTCCCCGATGTTGTTGACGGTGTACTTTTGAAAGAATTTGCCGAATTCCACCTCATGGCGCGCGTGAGCCGTCATTCCCCCCTCGCTAATGAGCAAGAGCTTTCACTTCGCACCCTTTTAAGCTATCCTATTGCCCTCAACAACAACAACAGTGGCATTGATTTAAAAAATGAGCTTAGCAAATTTGGCGAGCCAAATATCCTCCCAACTCATCATTTTGGCGTAGGCCAACAGCTAGTACTTGAAAACTTGGCCATTTCACTAAGTGTTAAGCTCAATAATTTCTCCCCTCACTACTTCAATTCCTTTAATGGCGAGATTGTTAACATTCCTATTAAAGAATCCATCCCCTTCTTTGCCTACTATGCCATTCACGAGAACGCTGTGGAGGATCCTCTTGTTGCGCGTTTTATCGACACACTCACAAAGCTTGTATAAAAAAATTGCTGCCTCCGAAACGGAAGCAGCATCAGCTTGTCGAAAAAGGTCGCCAAGCGGCGGCCTTTTTCGCGTATTTAGCCCAGAAATGCGGTATAATATAAAAGG